>NZ_JASJSQ010000112.1:0-14996 GCF_030236855.1 Stenotrophomonas maltophilia group sp. Smal13 | reverse complement strand
GCTGACACCCCGCACTCCGACACCGCCCCACCTCCGACAGATTCCGTGTGCTGTGGGTAGGTGTCGACCTTGGTCGACACATCTGTCAGATATCGAAATGAATCTGGGGTCAGATCCGGTTTCCTCCGGAAAACAGATCTGACCCCAAGGCCGTTCCATCAGATCGCGGAAAACTGTCGAAGGCGGGGTGGGTCCGGTTGCGGGGGCGTCAGCGCCATGGATGGCGCGACCGAGCCTACAGGGATGTATTTACGGCGTCCCCCGCAACCGGACCCACCCCGCCAACCCACGGATAGCCAGCTTCTGCTGTTGCTGTTGCTGTTGCTGTCGAGGCTGCCGGCCAGCGGCCGGCACTACCGCGGGTGCAGGGCAGCAAGCCCTGCCGAACAACCCTCAACCCTCGCAGTTGGCGAACACGTCGCGGTCGCGCTCGTACAGCGAGGTCTTTACCTGCATCAGGCCCAGTACCGACGGGAACAGGTTGTCGTGGTCGGTGTAGGCCGCCGAACGCTTGCGCACGCACTGCAGGTCCAGCCCGCGGCTGCTGGCGAAGCCCTGCGAGAACCACATCGTCATCGGTACCCGCGTCTGCTCGGCCGGGGCGATGGCGTAGGGCACGCCATGCAGGAACAGGCCCTTCTCGCCCAGCGACTCGCCGTGGTCGGACAGGTAGATCATCGCCGTGTCGTAGTCCTGCATGCCCTGCAGCGTGCCGATGGTCTTGGTCAGGAAGTGATCGGTGTACAGCACGGCGTTGTCGTAACTGTTGGTGATCTCTTCGCGCGAGCAGCGGCCGATGTCGCGGGTATCGCAGGTGGGGGTGAAGCGGCGGAACGCGGGCGGGTAGCGCTCGAAGTAGGCCGGGCCGTGGTTGCCCAGCTGATGCAGCACCACCACCCGGTCGCCGGGCTTTGCACGTACCTGGGTGGCCAGGTCCTGCAGCAGGATTTCGTCCATGCAGCGGCCGTCAGCGCACAGGCCCGGGGTGGTCGCATCGGACAATGACTGGAAGTCCAGGCCTTCGCACACGCCCTTGCAGCCGGACTGGTTGTCACGCCACAGCGGCGCGATACCGGCACGGTTCAATACGTGCAGCAGCGACTGGTGCGCGCGGATCTTCTTCTCGTCGTAGTCGTGCCGGCCCCATGGCGAGAACAGGCACGGCAGTGAAACCTCGGTGCTGGTGCCGCACGAGTGCATGTCCGGGAAATTGATCACGCTGGCCTGCGCCAGTTCCGGGGTGGTGTTGCGGCCACCGTTGAGCCCCCAGTTCTGCGCGCGCACGGTCTCGCCCATGACGATCACCAGCAGGCGCGGCTTGCTGGCCGGCGCGCGCGGGGTGGCCTTGGCATCGGTGCCGATCGGCAGCTTCGGTGCGCGCTGCACCGGGTTGTCGCCACGCAGTGCACGCGGCATGCCCAGCAGCACATTGGCCGGGGTGGCGAGGTAACGCACTTCGCGCTGGTTGCGCATCAGTGCCGAGACATCCTGGAACGAGATCAATGCGCCGCCCATCGCGGTCACTGCCGCCACGACCAGGAAGCCGAAGCGCCAGAGCAGGCTGCGGCCCCAGCTGCGGCGGCGCAGCTGCACGCGCCACAGCACCGCCATCGGCAGCACTGCCAGCAACAACACCGGCCACAGCAGCGACACGGTCATCAGCTCGCGGCTTTCCTTGGGATCGGTCGCCAGCACGTTGCGCAGCATGTCCGCATCCAGGTAGATGTGGTAACGGCTCATGTAGTGCGCAGCGAATGCGGTCACCAGCAGCAACAGGCTGATCACCACCTTGGCGTTCCAGCGCCAGACCAGGATGCCCAGCAGCACGCCGTGCGCACCGAGCAGCAACAGCAGCAGCGACAGCGCGTAGCGCAGGCTGCCCGGATGGCTGGCCATCGCGCTGTGCCAGAACAGGCCATTGCCTGCCACTGCGAAGAACAGGCTGGTCAGTGCGATCAGTGCTTCGGTGGACAGCTGCGGCCGCCAGCGGCGAAGGTTCGCCAACGCGGGAAGGCGGGCGGGGCGTTGGACCGATGCACTCATGCGTTTGCCTCCTGGCGGTGGGGACGGTCCAGCTGACGGCGGGCCAGGACGCGTTTGACGATCAGATACAGGCCCAGCGAAAGCAGCCAGCAGATCAACGCAGTAGCAACGTCATGCGAAAGGAAATGCGCGCCCCGCAGCTGCTGGCTCACGCCGAATACCAGGCCGGTGCCAAGGCCGATCCACAACCCGGCCCAGCGCCATGAAGGGCGCCACAGCAAGGCGAAAAAGTACAGGGACAACCATGCATAGCCCGCGCTGGCGTGGCCGGCCGGGAAGCAGGCCTGTGCGGCCATGCCTGCGGGGCGTGCCGTGAAAAGCCCGATGAACGGCTGGTGGCCACCGTAGCGCAGCAGGTCCCAGGGGCATTCCATCGGCACCAGCGACTTCAGCAGGGAGATCACACCGGTGCCCAGGGCCATGGCAATCACGACATAAAGCAGCGCCCACCGCAGGGTGCGATCGCGACCCTTTCGCCAGTGGTGGAAGCACAGCAGGATCGCCACGAGCGCAGCAGCCGTGCTCAGCCACTTGCCGGCCTTGTGCACCACCGTGCGGGTGACCCAGGCGTCCTGTAGCGCCCAATGGCCACCCTCAAGGCGGAACAGGTGATCGGCCACCCATTGGTCGCCGCCGAAACCCATCAGCAGCGTAAACACGGGCAGACCGATTGCGACAGGCAGCCAGAGGTGAGTTACGGCGAATTTTGACGCCAGTGGCGATGTCGCAAGCGGCGCTACCGAATCAAGGGGACGGACGGGCATGCTGGGAAAGGGCGGGTCGGGAATCCGCGGCCATGCTCGTCACCTGGATGTCGGAGAAGGGTCGGACGCTCGTTCGTGCCGGGTTAATGCTTGTCCGGCACGTGTCAGCGTTCAGTCTTCTTCGGCGGTCGCGCCGGCCCGTTCGGCGTGGCATTCCGCGTCCCACGCGGTACCGGGAAGCAGTTGCCAGCGATTCCTGTTGGCAATACCGATATCGATCACCTTGCCCGGGTCCACGCACGGGCTCATCGCATCGTCCAGCACCAGCAGCCAGCGCTTGCCCGGTGCCTCGGCCAGCCACGGGCCGGCGTCGTGCCACTGCTCGGCCCAGGGCCGCTTGAAGCCGAACTCGCGCACCGGCCGGTCGGCCTGCAACAGGTTCTGCTCGCGCCAGGCCACCAGCGCCAGTTCGGCGTCGGGTCCGATCCGCGCGCCCACCCGGCGCATGAGTGCCGACGCCGAAGCGAAGGGGTCCAGTGCAGGCATCAGCACCAGGCCGTAGAGCATCCACAGCATGCCGTGGGTCAGCAGTACCAGCGTCGCGGCACGGCGTACCCGCAGCCACACGATCAGCGTGGCCAGGGCAATGGCGAAGGTCAGCAGGCCATCGCCCAGCACCGGCAGCAACGTCTCAGGCATGGCGCGGCGTTGCAGTTGCGCCAACGCCCATGGGTGCTCGGTCATCAGCATCACGCCGAGTACGCCGGTGGCCAGCATCAGCACCACGCTGTAGCCGAACAGGTAGCGGCGCACGCACACGCGGCGCAGCAGGCCGGGCAGCAGCGGCGCCACGGCCAGTGCCATCGCCGGCAGCATCGGCAGCAGGTACACCTCGCGCTTGCCCGGGCTGGCACTGAAGAACACCAGTACCAGTACGGCCCAGCCCAGCAGCAGCCACTGGCGGCGATCGCCACGACGGATGCGGCGCCACCACGGCTTGAACAGCATCGGCAGCAGCAGGCTGCCCGGCAGCCACAGGGTCAGGATCACCTGCAGGTAGTACCAGGCCGGCTGCCGGTGGTGCCAGGCATTGGCGTAGCGGGTGCCGGTCTGCTTGAACAACAGCTCGTGCGCGTAGGCCTGCAGTTCGGCGCTGGGCGTATGCAGCAGGGCCCAGCCCAGCGGCGCCAGCCACACGCCCACGCCCAGCAGGAACGCCGGGATCAACCACAGCAGCGTTGCCGGGTGCGGACCCTCCACACGGTGCCCGCGACGGCGCTGGTACAGCCACCAGCCGAACCAGGGCAGCACCAGCAGCAGCGGCAGGAAACCCACGCCCTTGGTCACCGTGCCGACACCGGCGGCGAAACCGGCCAGCCACAGCGCGGGCAAGTTGCGACGTTCGCACAGGTGCCGCATCAAGCCCCACAGGGCGACGGTGGTCATCCCCACCAGCACCATGTCGATCTGCGCACGCTTGGCCATCAGCCCGAACTGCAGGGTGCAGAACAGCGCCGCGAGGGCATAGATGGAATGCCGCGGCGACCACAGCCGCCGTGCCAGATCCGACACCAGCCACAGACTCAGCAGGGCGCCCAGCAATGACGGCAGCAGGAACGACCATTGCCAGCTGCCGACCACCTCGTAGGCGGCCGCCTGCAGCCACATGAACACCGGTGGTTTCTCGGCATACAGCTCGCTGCCACGATGCGGCAGCAGCCATTGCCCGCTCTCGACCATGGTCCGCGCGGCCAGCACGAAGCGCGGCTCGTCCGGCGGCTGCGGCTGCCGAAGGCCGATGCCCGCTGCCAATGCAGCAATGATCAGCAGCCACAACAGGGGCAGGCGCCAACGGCGGGGCAGGGCTACGGGCACGGCAGGCTCCGGGAGCAAAACGGCCATTCTGAGGTGGCAGGGGTGGGAAAAGCGTCAGAAGGGGGCGGGACGACCGCATTCCGACATGGGCGGCGCTACCATGGTACGAACTTCCGTGGATGTTTCGTGCATGCGTCTGTTGGTGATCGAGGACAACCGCCAGCTGGTGGCCAACCTGTTCGACTATTTCGAGTCGCGCGGGCATGTGCTGGACGTGGCCCCGGATGGCATCACCGGCCTGCACCTGGCCGGCAGCCACCCCTACGATGCGGTGATCCTGGACTGGATGCTGCCGCGCATGGAGGGACCGGAAGTGCTGCGCCGGCTGCGTGCCGAGCACGCGTCGGAGGTGCCGGTGATCATGCTGACCGCGCGCGATGAACTGCCGGACAAGATCGCCGGTTTCCGCGCCGGTGCCGACGACTACCTGACCAAGCCGTTCGCCCTGCCCGAGCTGGAGGTGCGGCTGGAAGCGCTGCTGCTGCGTGCGCAGGGCCGCAACCCGCGCAAGCGCCTGCAGGTGGGCGACCTGGTGCTGGACCTGGCGACGCTGGAGGCCCAGCGTGAGGGCCAGGTGCTGCACCTGTACCCGGCCTGCCGCAAACTGCTGGAAGTGCTGATGCGGGCCAGCCCGGGTGCGGTGACGCGACAGCAGCTGGAGTTCGCCCTGTGGGGCGACGAGCCGCCGGATGGCGACCTGCTGCGTTCGCATGTCTACGAGTTGCGTCGCAGCGTTGACGGTCCGTTTGCCGAGAAGCTGATCCACACCCTGCCGCGTGTGGGTTACCGGTTGGCGGTAGTGGAGGGTGCCGACGCCGGCAGGAATGCTGATGAGGGCGCGTAAGCCGGGGCCGTTGTACCGGCGCGTGGTGTGGTGGTTGCTGGGCTATCTGGCGCTGCTGTCGATCGCGGTGTTCAGCGTCGGCAACTACGTGCACGAGCACGCCGAGCATGCTGCCTGGCGCGCGCTGCTCAACTCCGAGCTCGACAGCATCGTCGAGCATGTCGAGCACGAACCGCACTATCGCTGGCAGGATTCGGACACGCTGAGCCTGTACCGCTTCGACGCGGTCAACCTTCCCGATAGCCTGCGTACCCTGCATCCAGGGCTGCACGACGGCGTAATGGTCAAGGGCCGCGAGACGGCGGTGATGGTGCGTGAAACCCAGTCGATGGGACGGGTCGCGCTGGTACTGGACATCTCCGACTTCCATGACCTGGAACAGTTCGCCACGCGCTGGGTGATGCTGGCCGGGGTGATCATGATCTTCGTTACTGTGCTGATGGCTTCGTTCGGCATGGAGCGGATGGTGCGTCCGCTGAGCCTGCTGGCACAACACATCGCCGCGCTCAGGCCGGGCGTGCAGGGGCAGCGCATCGAGGTCGACCCGCGCGGCAGCTCAGAGCTGCACACCATTGCCAATGCGCTGAACGATTACCTGGACCGCAACGAGCAGTTCGTCGAACGCGAGCGGGTCTTCATCAGCACCGCCAGCCATGAATTGCGCACGCCGATCGCGGTGATGACCGGTGCCGCCGAACTGGCGCTGGAGCAACCGGGCCTGCCCGAGCGCGCGCGCCAGCAGATGCAGCGGGTACTGCGCACCGCGCAGAGCGTGGAGCAGCTGATCGAACTGCTGCTGGTGCTGGCGCGTGATCCGGCGCGACTGGCGGCGCGTGCCGAGCGCATCGCGCTGGACCAGCTGCTGCCGGAGATCGTCGACGACCATCGCCACCTGCTGGGCGACAAGGACCTGAGCATCGGCATCCAGGCCGCACCGGTGGACATCGTCGCGCCGCTGGCGGTGGTGCAGGCAGCGATCGGCAACCTGCTGCGCAACGCCATCGAGAACAGTGGCCGTGGCCACATCGAATTGCGCCTGAGTTCGTCGGCGGTGCTGACCCTGCAGGACCCGGGACATGGCATGAGCCCGGAAGAGATCGCGGCGATCCATGCGCGGATGGCCCGTGGCGAACGCGCCGATCGTGGCGGCGGCATCGGACTGGATCTGATCGCGCGGCTGTGCGAGCACCTGGGCTGGACCCTGCAGTTGCAGCCCTGCGAGCCGCGTGGCACGCGTGTCACGCTTGATTTCGGTGCCTCGCGACCGCGCTGATCCGGCCGTTCGTGTAAATGCCAACCTTGGTTGGCATGCCGTTCGTCGACCAAGGTCGACGCCTACCCAGGCGGTGGCTGTCCGTGTTCTGGTAGGTGCCAGCCCTGGTTGGCATGCCCCGGCGGTGGCTGGCCGTGCTCTGGTAGATGCCAACCTTGGTTGGCATGCCGTTCGTCGACCAAGGTCGACGCCCACCCAGGCAATGGCTGTCCGCCTCAATGCCCGTTCGGTCGCGCCACGTGCTGGTCGATCAGGATCACGTTGCCGTCGGGATCGGCCAACTGCAGGTAGCCGGTCCCCTGGCCATCAGGATCGGTGCGGACCGCCAGTTCGATGTCCCTGGCATCCAGCTCTGCCTGCAGCTCACGCACATCCTGGAAGTGGGGCAGTTCCTGCTTGTGCTGGTCCCAGCCGGGGTTGAAGGTCAGCAGGTTGCCCTCGAACATGCCCTGGAACAGCCCGATCACCGTGCCGTTGCTGCGCATCACCAGCCAGTTCTGTGCCGGATCGCCGCCGGTGACCGAGAAGCCCAGGGCTTCGTAGAAGGCACGGGAGGCCGCGAGATCCTTCACCGAGAGGCTGATCGAAAAGGCACCAAGCTGCATGGGTGGGCTCCCTGACGGGATGGGGGGTGTCGGCACTGCAGCATGACCGGGCGTGAAGACAATGTTAATCTCGATCTGCGCCGCCTTATGCGGCGCTTTTTTTTCTCCGCTCTTTCGATCGACAGAGGATCCCATGCCGACCGAACCCGCTACTGCCCTGATCAGCAACGACATCGTTGGACTGGGCCTGATTGCCGCCACCCTGGCCCTGATCTTCTGGGCCGCCAGTGGTCCAACCCCGCTGCTGAAGAAGATCTTCGCCTGGGTGCCGGCCCTGCTGCTGTGCTATTTCATCCCCGCCATCTACAACACCGCCGGTGTCATCGATGGCCACAACACCTCGCTGTACAACCCGGTCGCGCGTGACGTGCTGCTGCCGGCCGCGCTGGTCCTGCTGACCCTGTCGATCGACCTGAAAGGCGTCATCAAGCTCGGCCCGAAACTGCTGATCGTGTTCTGTGCCGGTACGGCCGGCATCATGCTCGGCGCCATCGTCTCGTTCCAGCTGATGAAGCTGATCCATCCGGAAACCGTGGCCGGTGATACCTGGGCCGGCATGGCGGCGCTGGCCGGCAGCTGGATCGGTGGCGGTGCCAACATGGTCGCCATGCGCGAAGTGTTCGGCACCGATGCCACCACCTTCGGCCAGTTCGCGGTGGTCGACGTGGCCTGCGCCAGCCTGTGGATGGCCATCCTGTTGTTCCTGGCCAACCGCGCACAGCAGATCGACACCCGCAACGGTGCCGATACCCGTGCCATCGACGAGATGAAGGCGCGCATCAGTGCCTACGAGGCACAGAACGCGCGCATTCCGAGCATGACCGACCTGATGGTGATCGTCGGCGTGGCACTGGGCGGCGTCGGCCTGGCCCACGCCATCGCCGCGCCGCTGTCGGGCTGGTTCAAGGCCAACGTCAGCTGGGCCAGCCAGTTCAGCCTGGACAGCCAGTTCGTGTGGGTGATCCTGCTGTCCACCGCGATGGGCCTGGGCCTGAGCTTCACCCGCGCGCGGCGGCTGGAAGCGGCCGGTGCGTCGCGGCTGGGCACGGTGTTCCTGTACTTCCTGATCGCCTGCATCGGCATGCAGATGAACCTGCTGTCGCTGCTGGATCGGCCGTGGCTGTTCCTGCTCGGTGCGATCTGGATGGCCACCCACGTGCTGGTGCTGTGGATCGTTGCCAAGCTGCTGCGCGCGCCGCTGTTCTTCTTCGCGATCGGTTCGCAGGGCAACATCGGTGCGGCGGCTTCGGCGCCGGTGGTGGCCGCGGCATTCCACCCCACGCTGGCACCGGTGGGCGTGCTGCTGGGCACGGTGGGCTATGCCACCGGCACCGGCCTGGCCTACGTCACCGGTTTGATCCTGAAGTGGATGGCCAACGGCTGAGTTCGGACCGCCCTGGCGTCATGCTTCCGTAGATCCACGCCATGCGTGGATGCATTTCATGGGTATCCATGAACAAGGAAGGGGTCAGATCTGTTTCCCGGAGGAAACGGATCTGACCCCGGACTCAACTCGATATCTGCCAGGTTTCATCCACGCATGGCGTGGATCTACTGAACGTATCGAAGCCAATCCTCAACAGCAGCGGCCACCATTGCGCCCGCCGTAACGCGCTTCCTGGCGCTCTCGGAAGAACGTCTTGTAGTCCATCGGCTCCTGGTCCGGATGCTTTTCCAGCATGTGCCGGACGTAGTTGTCGTAATCAGGAATGCCACAGCACAGTCGTGCGGTCTGCACCAGGCGCCGCCAGATGCGGCGGTGCGCCTGGTACTGGCCGGCGGGAACCAGTTGCGTGCTCATCACAGATCCACCATTTCATGCGGCTTGAGCGCCACGTACGGGGTTTCGCGGTCAGTGCGCTGCGGATTGCGGCGGGCCGCGAGGATGGTCTTGATCGAATACACCAGCACTGCGCCCACCACCAGCAGGAACAGCGCGGTCAGGCCAGTGTTGACGTAGGCGTTGACCACGATCTGCTTCATCTGCGCCACCGATTTGGCCGGTGCGGTGATCGTGTCGCTGGCGAGCGCGGCCTGGAACTTGTGTGCCTGTGCCAGGAAGCCCTGCGCCGGGTTGCTGTCGAAGATCTTGATGAAGCCGGCGTAGGTGGTGCAGATCAGCAGCCACACTGCCGGTACTGCGGTAACCCACGCATAGCGGTCACGCTTCATCTTGAACAGCACCACCGTGCCCAGCATCAACGCGATGCCGGCCAGCATCTGGTTGGAGATGCCGAACAGCGGCCACAGCGTCTGGATGCCGCCGAACGGATCCACCACGCCGGTGTAGAGCAGGTAGCCCCACAGCGCCACGCAGCCGGCGGTACCGATGATGTTGGCGGTCCACGATTCGGTCTTCTTCAGGGCCGGCACGAAGTTGCCCAGCAGGTCCTGCAGCATGAAGCGGCCCGCACGGGTACCGGCGTCCACCGCGGTGAGGATGAACAGCGCTTCGAACAGGATCGCGAAGTGGTACCAGAACGCCATCATCGCGTCGCTGCCACTGGGAATCGCTTCGTGCAGGATCTGCGCGATGCCTACCGCAAGTGTTGGCGCGCCACCTGCACGATGCAGGATGGTCGGTTCACCAATGGCCGCCGCGGTCGCGGTCAGCTGCTCGGGGGTGATGGTGAAGCCCCAGGTGTTGGTGATGTAGTGCGCGGCCGACGCGGCATCGGCACCGATCACCGCCGCCGGGCTGTTCATCGCGAAGTAGATGCCCGGATCGATGATCGAGGCCGCCACCAGCGCCATCACCGCGACGAACGATTCCATCAGCATGCCGCCGTAGCCGATGTAGCGCATGTGCGCTTCATTGGCCAGCAGCTTCGGCGTGGTGCCGGAGGAAATCAACGCATGGAAGCCGGAGACCGCACCGCAGGCGATGGTGATGAACAGGAACGGGAACATGCCGCCCTTCCACACCGGGCCATCGCCGCTGGCGGCGAACTGGGTCAGCGCCGGCATCTTCAGTTCCGGCATCACCACCAGGATGCCGATGGCCAGCGCGATGATGGTGCCGATCTTGAGGAAGGTCGACAGGTAATCACGTGGGGCCAGCAGCAGCCACACCGGCAGCACCGAGGCGACGAAGCCGTAGCCGATCAGCATCCAGGTGATCTGGGTGCCGGTGAAGGTGAACGCCGGGCCCAAGACCGGGTCGGCGGCGACCTTGCCGCCGTACCAGATCGCGGCGAGCAGCAGGATCAGGCCAACCACCGAGATCTCGCCGATCTTGCCGGGGCGGATGTAGCGCATGTACACGCCCATCAGGATCGCGATGGGCATCGTCGCGATCACCGTGAACATACCCCACGGGCTTTCGGCCAGCGCCTTGACCACCACCATCGCCAGCACTGCCAGGATGATGATCATGATCAGGAACGCACCGAACAGCGCGATGGTGCCGGGCACCTGGCCCATCTCTTCTCTTACCAGGTCACCCAGCGAGCGGCCATTGCGGCGGCTGGACAGGAACAGGACCATGAAGTCCTGCACCGCACCGGCCAACACCACGCCCACCACCAGCCACAGCAGGCCAGGCAGGTAGCCCATCTGCGCGGCCAGGACCGGGCCGACCAGCGGGCCGGCGCCGGCAATGGCGGCGAAGTGGTGGCCGAACAGCACGTGCTTGTTGGTCGGCACGTAGTCCAGGCCATCGTTGTTGATCACCGCCGGGGTGGCCCGGGTCGGATCCAGCTGCATCACCTTGTTGGCGATGAACAGGCTGTAGAAGCGATAGGCGACGAGGTACAGCGACACCGCCGCGACGACGATCCACAGGGCATTGATGTGTTCGCCGCGGCGCAGCGCCACGGTGCCCAGACAGAACGCGCCGAGCAGAGCGAGTACCGCCCAGCCCAGTTTGGAAAACCCTTTCATGAGGTGCTCTCTCCCGGAAAGACAGACAAAGAGTCCTGCTTGCCCACGACAGGGTCAATTGGCACAGGACGAATCGGCGGTAGTACTTTGGTCGTACGGCGGCTGCGCTGACGTGCAGCGAACATCAGGGATGGAACAATCGGTTGCGGAGCCATCCATTGGCGTACGGCCGTGTGGCGTCCATCTTCAGTGGCACCCATCCAACAGGAGTCGCCATGAGCTTTCCCGAACCGGTCCGCGTACTGCGCACCATCCGTGGCATGCCCACCTCCGACGGTGCCGGCGTGCGCCTGACCCGCGTCATCGGCGGCCCGACGCTGCCCGACCTGGATCCGTTCCTGCTGCTTGATGAGTTCGGTACCGACCGTGCCGAAGACTACATCGCCGGCTTCCCGGAACACCCGCACCGTGGTTTCGAGACCGTCACCTACATGCTCGACGGACGCATGCGGCATCGCGACAACCACGGCAACGAAGGCCTGCTGACACCGGGCAGCGTGCAGTGGATGACCGCCGGCCGCGGCCTGGTGCATTCGGAGATGCCCGAGCAGGAAAGCGGGCAGATGCGCGGGTTCCAGCTGTGGGTGAACCTGCCGGCGAAGGAGAAGATGACCGAGCCGAAGTATCAGGAATTCGCACCCGAGCGCATTCCCGTGGTGCACCCGGAGCCGGGCGTGGAGGTGAAGGTGATTGCCGGCAGCGTGGACGGCACCGATGGCCCGATCGTGCAGCCGGCCACCCATCCGCTCTACCTCGACATCACGCTGGCGCCCGACCGGGCCTGGACCTATGCGCTGCCGGAGGGGCACAACGCGTTCGCCTACGTGTTCGAAGGTGCGATGACCGTGGGTGAGCAGGACGCCGCGCGTGACGTGGCGCGCCAGGAACTGGCGGTGCTGGGCGGTGGCGAGCAGTTGCACCTCTCGGCCGGCAGCGAAGGTGCGCGGTTGATCCTGGTGGCCGGCCGTCCGCTGCGCGAACCGGTGATGCGCCACGGGCCGTTCGTGATGAACACGCGGCAGGAACTGATGCAGGCCTTCGTCGATTTCCAGGAAGGCAAGTTCTGAGGGAGTGCCGGCCGCTGGCCGGCAGCAGCCTCGGACAAAGGCGGATCGGGGTGCCGGCCAGCGGCCGGCACTACCGTCGGATCGGCTCGCATTGCGGGGATGCTGCCAGGCAGTCATCCCCGTCACCTTCAGCGCCCCGCGGCCACGGCCGACGGGGTCAGGCTCATGCCCTGCGCCAGCTGCTGCAGCGAGCCCAGTTCCTGCGCGCTGTCCGGATACAGCGAAATCTGCGCGTAACGCCCTTTGTCGAGCTTGACCACACTGATGCGACGCTCGGCATAGCCGGGCGGCTGCTGGCCACCCAGATCGGGCTGGTACCAGTACAGCGATTCACCGCCGAAGCTGCCCTTTTCCTGGCGCAGCGAGCGGTTCAATGGAAGGTTGGGATCGCGCGCACTGAGCATCAGGCTCAGTACCTCGCGGCCATCGCCGGTGCTGGCGCGGCAGACCAGGAAATCGGCCTGTGCCTGCTGTTGCCACTGCAGGCCGCTGCTGGCCGGCAATGAAGGACATTCGGTGGGAGCCTGCGCGGCGGCCTGGGCCACCGCGAACAGCAGGCTCGACAACACTACAGGCGTGAACTTCATGCATCCCCCAAGGTGGTGTGTCGTTGGCTCCGCCGGATGGACCGGCAGCCTTGGCATCCCATCCCCGGATGCCGCCCCGGCCGGCATGTGCACGGACGGTCAACTCAACCTTAACGGAACGTGAGCGATCGCACAAATCGCGGTTACACGCGTAACCATTGCGGCCGATGGTCGGCCGCAATGGTCCGCACAGGCCTCAGCGGTCGTTGCCGATCCACTTGTAGATGATGCCGCCGATCGCGCCGCCCAGCAGCGGGGCGACCCAGAACAGCCACAGCTGGCTGACCGCGCCGCTGCCGGCGAAGAAGGCCACCGCCGTGGAACGGGCCGGGTTCACCGAGGTGTTGGTGACCGGGATGCTGATCAGGTGGATCAGGGTCAGCGACAGGCCGATCGCCAGCGGGGCGAACCCGGCCGGTGCCTTGCCGTGGGTGGCGCCCATGATCACGATCAGGAACACGGCGGTCAGCACCACTTCGCACAGGAAGGCCGCGGCCACGCTGTAGCCGCCGGGGGACAGCGCGCCGTAGCCGTTGCTGGCGAATGCACCGGCCTGGCTGCCATCAATGGCGAAGCCGCTGGCGCCCGATGCGATCTGCAGCAGGATGAAGCCGGCCAGCAGGCCGCCGGCGACCTGGGCGATGATGTACGGAATCAGGTCCTTGGTCGGGAAACGACCGCCGGCCCACAGGCCGACACTGACCGCCGGATTGAAGTGCGCGCCGGAGATATGGCCGAACGCATAGGCGCCGGTCACCACGGTCAGGCCGAAGGCCAGCGCAACGCCGAGGAAACCGATACCCAGCGGATTGCCGTCACCGCCGAACTTGGCGGCCAGCACGGCACTGCCACAGCCACCCAGAACCAGCCAGAACGTGCCGAGGAACTCGGCGGACAAGCGTTTACCCATGCTCATGTGTTGCACTCCTTTGACGGTCGAAAGTGTGATTTATGTCACATTTCAATGATCAGCGGGTGACTGTAGTGTCAACGCCGGGTGCAGGGATACACCTTCGGATGTGTGCAACACGCGATGTTCAGTACTGCGGCAGCGGGATGAATTCCTTGTCGTCGCCCGGGATGGTGCCGAAGCGGCCGGCCTCCCAGTCGTGCTTGGCCTGTTCGATACGTTCCTTCGAGCTGGACACGAAGTTCCACCACAGGTGACGCGGGCCATCCAGCGGCTCGCCACCGAACAACATCGCCTTCACCGGCGTCTTCGCGCGCAGGCGGCCACGCGCACCAGCCTCGGGGATCACTAGGTGCTGGGCAGGGATGTCCACGCCATCCAGCTGCGCGTCGCCTTCGAGGATGTACAGCGCGCGCTCGCGGTGGCCGTTGTCGATATCGATTTCCGCATCCGGGTCGAGGTCGATCGCCACGTTGAGCGTATCGGCGAACACCTTCACCGGCGATTCCTCGCCATAGGCGCGGCCGGCGATCACGCGCAGCCAGGCGCCGTTGCGGCGCTGCTCGGGCAGGGTGGCAGCGGCGTGGTGGTAGAACGCCGGCTCGATTTCCTCATGCGATTTCGGCAGCGCCACCCAGGTCTGCATGCCGTGGATCGGGTTGTCGTGATCGCGGTCAGGTTGCGGCGTGCGCTCGGAATGGGCGATGCCGCGGCCGGCGGTCATCCAGTTGACGTCACCGGGACGGATCACCTGGTCCGAACCCAGCGTGTCGCGGTGGCCGATCGCGCCCGACCACAGATAGGTGACGGTGGCCAGGCCGATATGCGGATGCGGGCGCACGTCGATGGCCGTGCCGGGATGCATGAGTGCCGGGCCCATCTGGTCGACGAACACGAACGAGCCGATGCTGCGCGCCTGCAGGGTGGGGACCGCGCGACGGACTTCGAGTCCGCCGATGTCGTGCACGCGCGGGGCGATGATGGTGGTCATGCGGGCGTTCTCGCTGGCAGGGATCAGATGGTCAGCATCGCATGCAGCTGTGACGGGCACATGCCCCGTATGGGTAACAGGTTGTTCCAGCCAACGGCGCAGCCCCTCGTGGCTGTGGGTTGGTCGCTGAAGGCAGAAGCAAGATCAAAAGCTGCGCTTGGCCGGGCGGGTGGGTGGCGCAGGGGACGCTGCAAGTACGTCCATGTAAGCTCGAT
>NZ_JASJSQ010000111.1:0-15473 GCF_030236855.1 Stenotrophomonas maltophilia group sp. Smal13 | reverse complement strand
ACGTGTGATTTGTCGTTCATGACGATCTCCGGTTGCACGGGCGGAATTGCCCGGAACCGTCGCCCTCACGGCGCAGCGCAGCAGTCAGGGGTCGCAGACGGCCGCGAGGACGCAAGCGCCATCGGCGCGCAGCCCTTGTACGGCGAGAACGCCGTGATACGGTGAAGGGACACGGCAAGACCGCCTCCTCACGCATGCGGGGTTTCCGGTAAGCGGAGCGCGCAGGCCTGGGAGGGCCGGAGGCGTCAGGGGTCAAAGCCGAATGGCCGCGATTCGGCAAGAAGCGCGGGGCGCAGCCCGCGAGCCCGCCGGCGGAACGCCGTGACGCCCGACAGGGGGCTCGGCATGGGCTGTAGGCTGCCGTCGCTCTTTCACTGCACAGTAAAAATTGCCATTCGGCTGAATTTTCGGTAGAGTTCGCATATTTACTGAACAGTGAACAAGGCTCCGCGCTGCATGTTTGAGTCCACCCTGACTGAACGAGAGTTGATCGCGCGCTTGGTTGACGCCCTGCGGGAGCTACCCGAGGTAGAGGCCGACCTCGCCCAGGAGCCAGCCGCCCAGCCCAGCGATCGCGGGTACGACGCCCAGGTCGATTTGCACGTTGCTGGGAAGCCGTTCGTCCTGTTGCTTGAAGCTAAGAAGGTCGTCTTTCCGCGAGATGTCCGCCAAGTAATTTGGCAACTCCGGGCGGCGAGCCACGGGAGGCCCACCGGGCAGCGGGAGAACCCCTTGCCACTCCTCGTCGCCGAGTCCATCTCCCCCGGCGCGAAGGAACTGCTCAGAAGCGAGCGCGTCGGCTACTACGACAGCGGCGGCAGCCTGTACCTACCCGCCCCCGGTGCGTACCTCTATATCGACAAGCCGCCCCCCAAAGCCCTGGCGAAGTCGGTGCGGTCGCTGTTCACCGGGCGACGTGCCCAGGTGCTTCACGCCCTGCTGGTACGGCATCAGAAGTGGTTCGGCGTCACCGAGTTGGCGCAGCAGGCGACGGTGTCGCCCGCCACCGCCTCCCAAGTGCTGACCGAACTGGAGCGCTTCGACTGGCTGGTAGTGCGTGGGCAAGGCCCGGGCAAGGAGCGCCACCTTCGCGAGCCGGCGGCCTTGCTGGACGCATGGGCCAAGCAGCTCGCCACCATCCGTCCGTCACCTGTGCGGCGATACTACGTGCCGGGCACGAAGGCGGACACGCTGGCGACGCGAATCGGCCAGGTATTCGACGCGCACGAGGTCCAGTACGCGATCAGCCACGAAGCCGCCGCGCAGCGCTATGCGCCGTTCATTTCTCATGTCTCCCAAGTGCGGGTGCGCGTGCTGATCGGCGGGAACGCCGATGCGGCGATCGGTGACCTGGACGCGCGTGTCGTCAATGAGGGCGCCAATTTGGGGGTCATCGAAGCCAAGTCGTCAGGCGAACTACTGTTCCGCGAGCAGATCGACGGCCTATGGCTGGCCAGCCCAATCCAGATCTATCTCGACCTGCTGCGTGGCGAAGGCCGCTCCAAGGAAATGGCCGAGCACTTCCGCAAAGAAAGGATCGGCTTCTGATGGCCAAGCCCGCAACGCTCGACGGCTACAGTGACCAGTACACCGTGGACTGCGAACGTGTCCTCGTGACGCTGCTGCGCGGTCTCGGACCGTGGAAGGATTCGGTCTACCTGGTCGGCGGGCTCACGCCGCGGTATCTCGTCGCCGCACGGCCACCCGCGGTGCCGGCGCACGCCGGTACGCTGGATGTGGACATCGTGATCGACCTGCAAATCCTGGCCGACACCGAGGCCTATCACACGCTGGAGGATAACCTCAAGAAGATGGGCTTCGAGCGTGCCGAGAACGAAGCCGGGAAGAAGCTCTCGTGGCGTTGGCAGACCCGTACCGAGCATGGTGCGCTGATGGTGCTGGAACTGCTGGCGGATGCGCCGGACCTCGTTGGCGGCAAGGTACAACCGCTGCCGACCGAAGGGACGATCTCGGCCCTGAACATCCCGCACTCGTCCATCGTCTTCGACCTGTACCAAGTCACCGAGATCCAGGCCGAACTGCTGGGCGGCAACGGCATCGCCACCGAGAAGATCAAGCACGCCAATCTCGTCAGCTTCACCTGCTTGAAGTCCTTCGCGTTCGATCAGCGCTTCGAGCGCAAGGACGCGCACGACTTGGTCTATTGCATCGAGCACGCGCCCGAGGGCATGGCCGCCGTGGCCGAAGCCTTCCGCAACGAGCGGCGCGGCAAGCACGGTGCCGTCATCGAGGCCTCGCTGGCGATCGTGCGCAGCCGTTTCGCAGGCGACGAGAAGATCGAGGGCTACCGCAAGGATGGCCCCGTATCGGTCGCCAGGTTCGAGCTGGGCGAAAGCGACGAGCCAGATTTGCGTGAAGCACGGGCACTGCGGCAGCGGCAGGCCTGTGACGTGATAGAGCAACTGCTGGCTCGGATCGGTTGAGGATCGGCGACATGAACTTTCCCGCCGACATCAAAGGCTGCATGAAGGACTGCATCCTGTCCCTGTTCTGGCCACGCAAGGACATTGTGGGCTTCTTCGAAAAGCACGGATGCACGAAGGCGGAGATCGCGCGGTTGCAGATCGAGGGCGAGAATGCCCTCAAGCGACATGAAATAGTTGATGCTCTGTTCTCCGCACTCGCAGCACGTTCTGACAACGGCCTTGGCCCATTCCGGGCGATGCTGCAATCGCTACTGAGCTGGTCGCATTTCGACCCGTACTATTTCGACAAGCTACGCAAGCTGGACCGCAGCACAGCCAACAAGAGTCTGGAGCATCTCCGCCAACTGCAGGAAATTCGAGACGCCAGGATCAAGGCCGATCGCGAGCGCAGAGCTGCACAGGATGCAGCTCGCCAGCAACCCACAGCGTCGCTCGATCAACTACGCGCCGAATACCTCGATCTCCTCGCCGACAAGACCTCACGGCAGCAGCGCGGGTACGCGCTGGAACGGATCTTGGCCGAGTTGTCACGCCTCTCTCATCTGGAGACCACCGAGGCTTTCCGCGTAAACGGAGAGCAGGTCGATGGCGCAGTGAAGTTCGACGGGGAACATTATCTGATTGAAGCGAAGTGGCAGGAACGGTCTGCAAGCAACGAGCCCGTCTACCAGTTTGCCGGCAAAGTGGCGGGCAAACTATACGGACGCGGCCTGTTCATTTCAGTGAATGGCTTTAGTTCAGAGGTTATTCGTAGCCTCGTAATTGGCAAGGAAATTCAAACGCTATTCATCGACGGCGAGGATCTGATCTTGGTACTGGAAGGGCACCTGAGTTTGCGGGAGATGATCGATCGCAAAGTCAAGGCGGCACAAACCAAAGGGCTCATCTACGTCCATCCCATATCCGGTGCCGAGAAGAAGCTCTGAGATGCAGGCGATCGCTATGTCACCCAAGAACCTGTCAAAGATCCACTGGAATCAAGAATGAACAGCCTCGCCTCCAGCTATAGGGGCTATGCCGATCTAGCCAAAGCCCAAGCCGAAGGTGAGGACTACAGAGTGCTTGTGCGTCCGGTCGCGGCGTCGTCGATCGCTGTCATTGCGCCGCATGGAGGAAGGATCGAGAAGTACACGTCGGACATCGCCTGCGGCGTTGCTGGAGGAGACTTCAATCTCTACTCCTTTGAAGGAATTAGGCCGTCCGGCAACTATTCAACGTTGCATCTGACAAGCCATCGGTTCGACGAACCGCGTTGTTTGGAACTCCTGTCCAAGTGCGATTACGTCGTTGCGATTCACGGATGCGGCGGCGATGATCAACGAGTTCTCCTCGGCGGGCTTGATGGACCTTTGAAGCTGGCGATCAGAGAAGCGATGCATGGGATCGGAGTCGATGCCCAAAGCGAGGATCACCCGTTTCCCGCCACAGACCCGAAGAACATTTGCAATCGGGGACGACGCGGCATCGGTGTGCAGCTCGAACTGACATTAGGACTCAGGCTGCACGGGCCACGCGACGCGATATGCAAGGCGATCCGCTCGGTGCTGATGGCGTTGCCGAACGCGGACCAAGAAAGAGGACAAGGGAAATGATCCTGACCGACAACGAAACAAAAGTCGACCTGCTAAACAACGAGGCCATCGCTGCCACGATCGTCGGGCTGCTTCGTGCCAAGCCCGATCATCCGGTGACGATCGGCGTGCACGGCGACTGGGGGGCGGGCAAGTCCAGCGTGCTCGAAATGATCGAGGCGGGCTTTGCAGACAAGAACGATGTCCTGTGCCTCAAATTCAATGGGTGGCGTTTTCAAGGCTTTGAGGACGCGAAGATAGCCCTGATCGAAGGAATCGTCACGGGCCTGGTCGAGAAAAGACCAGCGTTGAACAAGGCGGCTGTGGCCGTCAAGGATGTCTTCCGCCGCATCGACTGGCTGAAGGTCGCCAAGAGAGCCGGTGGTTTGGCCTTGACCGCCTTCACGGGTATCCCGACGCCCGAGCAAATCGGAGCCGTCGTCGGCTCGCTCGAAGCGCTGGTGGCAGACCCCGCCAAGCTCGTGACAAAAGAGAACATCTCGACGGCCATCGATGAAGCCAAGGCCCTGCTGAAGCCGGACGAGTCCAAGAATGTGCCGGAGGAAGTGGAGGCGTTCCGCAAGGCGTTCGACCAGCTCTTGAAAGACGCAGGCATCAAGCAGCTCGTTGTCCTGATCGATGACCTCGACCGTTGCCTGCCCGACACCGCCATTGAAACGCTCGAAGCCATCCGGCTGTTCGTGTTCACCGCGCGGACGGCGTTCGTCGTCGCGGCCGACGAGGCGATGATCGAGTATGCGGTGCGCAAGCACTTTCCAGATCTGCCCGACAGCACCGGACCGCGCGACTACGCTCGCAACTATCTCGAAAAGCTCATCCAGGTTCCATTCCGCATTCCAGCCCTCGGCGAAGCTGAGACGCGGATTTACGTCACGTTGTTGTTGGCCGGCGCCGAGATCGGAGAGAACGACGAGGACTACGCGAAGCTGATCGCGGTCGCGCGGGAGAAGCTGAAACGACCTTGGACTAGCGGGGGGCTGGACGCCATGACGGTCAAGACGACGCTCGGCAAGCAGGCCGAGAAGGCGAACAATGCGCTTACCCTCAGCGACCAGATCGGCCCCATCCTGGCAAGCGGCACGAAGGGCAACCCGCGTCAGATCAAGCGCTTCCTCAACACGCTGCTGTTGCGCGAGCGCACCGCGACCGCGCGCGGTTTCGGCGACGACATCACGCTCCCCGTGCTTGCGAAGCTCATGCTCGCGGAGCGCTTCATCCCAAGGTTGTTCGAGCAGATTGCGTTCGTCGCGGCGGTCCATCCACAGGGGCTGTGCGAAGACCTTGAAACGCTTGAGAAGAGTTTGGCTGCGGCTAACAGCAAAGATGGTGAGCCGAAAGGGAAGAAGGCCGCCGAGCCTACACCTGCGCCCGACAACGCCGTGGTGACCGAATGGAAGTCGTCGGAGTCGGTGCGCGACTGGGCTCGCCTCTCGCCGAAGCTCTCAGGGCTCGACCTGCGCCCCTATTTGTTCGTGACAAAGGACAAGAAGGACTACTTTGGCCCGGTGTCGGTGCTGGGTCATCTGGCTGGCGTGGTCGAGAAGCTGTTCGGCGGCAAGATGACCGTCCAAGGCTACGAAGCCGAGCTGAAGCAACTCGTGCAGCCCGAAGCCGAAAAAGTGTTCGAGGCCGTTCGCAGCAAGATCATGAGCACGGGCACCTTCGACACCAAGCCAGCGGGTGTTGATGGCTTCGTCGTCCTTGTGAAGGCGCAGCCCGGCCTCCAGGGCCAGTTGATGGACTTCCTAGAGGCACTGCCAAGCAGCAAGTGCGGGCCATGGGTTGTCAGCGGCTGGCAGGGTGTCATCAAAGACACCGAATGTGCTGCTCGCCTGACGAAGCTGCTGGGTGACTGGAGCAAAGTCACCAATAACCCCGGCCTCAAAGCCAGCGCCGAAGCAGCGCTCAAAGATACGAAGGGAGGGCGTTGATGGGAACCTCGACAGCTTACAGTGGCCCTGGCGGTGGAACACCGCTTGTTCCATCATGGTTGGGCGACGGCGGTGACGCCCCTGCTTCCGCTCCAGGCGATGGCGCAGGGCCGGATGGCCAACCACCCGCCGATGGCGCTGCGCCGCCTGTGCCGCCAAACCGCCCGCCCATTCCCAGGACAGCAGATCCTCAACGCTTCTCCGGCGCTCGCAACAGCTTCACGCGATTTGCTGGTTCGGGCGGTGGTGATCGGGCCAACATGGGTCGCGCTGTCTCAAGGTACGTCTCAACGTCCGCTGGAGGCGCGCGCCAGGCTGCCCAACGCATGGGCGCCTCTCGGGGGGCCGGCGCACGGCTCCTCGGCTTCTTGGCCGATGCGCAAACTCGGGGTGTGCGCGAGGCGCTGCGTGCCCTGGACCTGGAATCGTTGGCAGGTCGCCCGATCACTGAAATCTTCGTGGGACTGGCCGACTACATCTGCCCAGGCGCTGGCACGGTCGATGAGGGCATCGCCCGCGAGGCCTACATCGAAACCATCGTTGAACTGGCGAGCGAAGGTCTCACCGACTTGGCAACGTTCACTCCGGATCAGATGCAGACGGTATTCGAGTTGTATGCCACCCATGCCATCGAGGCGCGCATCTGCAATGACATCGGCACCAAAGCCGTGACCATGCCGGCAGATACGCATGCGGCGCACCGCGTCGAGCAACAGCTACGTGACTTCATCCGAGGCGGGGTAAGCGACGCACTCACTCGTGCAAGGGCGGAGACACCCAATCTCACGCCCGAGCGGATTCAAGGCTTCGTGGACGCTGTGTACGAGTCCGCATTTGCGATCTTGCAGACCTTGGGCGATGCGGAGGTCAACCAATGAAGCGACAACTCCTAGCAGGCCGCTTCGGCCCCGATGACAGCTTCGATGTGACGGCAGGCGCCGATGAACAGAGAACCTATCTGCAACTCGTCGCCGGCGAAAAGTCCTTGGATCACGGCATCGGTGGTGCGCTCACCAATCTGAAGAAGATTGGGGTGTTTCCGTCGGAGATCGGCATCGACCTGCTGGTGCTGGCCGCGCATGTCCATGCGGCGGACACGCGCATCTCTCGTGCCGAGCAGTCTCAGGACTCGTGGACGCGCGAGATACGGCTCGTCGTGCCGGTCAGCGATCCAGCTCGTTGGGGCGTAGCAGCGCCGACACTTAAAAAATCTCTCGACTTCTTGACGGGTGATCGGTGGACGATCGGATTCAGGGCACGTCCGAACCGGTTCGCGACGATCGCTCAGGCGGCGCCTCCAAGCCTGATCGCTCCGCCCTTCGATTCCCTCAGCCTGTTCTCGGGGGGACTGGACAGCCTGATTGGTGCCATCGACCTGCTGGAGGATGGTGCTACGCCATTGCTGGTCAGCCACTTCGGCGAAGGTTCGATCAGCGACGCGCAGGGCAAGTTGTTCACGGGCCTGAAGAAGAACTACGCCAAATCGTCTTTCGAGCGGTTGCGTGTCGGCATGACCTTTAAGAAAGGCCTCGTGGCAGACGTTGGCTCGGAAGACAGCACGCGCGGCAGATCGTTCCTGTTCTTCGCGCTCGGCGTGTTCGCTGGCACTGGGTTGGGTCGCCGTTTTGTACTACGCGTCCCCGAGAATGGGCTGATCGCATTGAATGTGCCTTTGGACCCTCTGCGGCTGGGTTCGAATAGCACGCGGACCACCCATCCCTACTACATGGCACGATGGAATGACCTGCTCGGCACACTCGGCATCGACGGCGAGGTCCAGAATCCGTATTGGGACAAGACGAAGGGCGAGATGGCCGCAGCCTGCCATAACCCAGCCCTCTTGAAGAAATTGGCACCAGATTCGCTGTCGTGTGCACACCCTGCCTATGCGCGATGGCTCGGACGTGGCATCGAGCACTGTGGCTATTGCCTGCCATGCCTAATCCGCCGAGCAGCGTTAACGGCAGCGTGGGGGACAGGAAACGACCCGACGACGTATACCGTGCCCGACCTTCAAGCGCAGCCGTTGGACACGCGCCAAGCGACCGGAGTGCAAGTCAGATCTTTTCAGTACGCGATCGAACGCTTGAAAGGGAAGCCGCAGCTCGCGAACCTTCTGATCCACAAGCCGGGCTCGCTTGCGGATGAAGCCGCGCATCTGGATCAGCTTGCCGATGTCTACCGGCGTGGCCTTGATGAAGTCGCGCAACTTATCGACGGCGCCGAGGCGAGACCGAGCTGACGAGGATGCGTGCATGATCTCTTCAACCGGCCTCGTGGACTTCCACTGCCACCTCGATCTCTACCCGGACCATGCCGTGGCAGTTCAGGATGCGGAGGCGGCCGCCGTGTTCACGCTAGCGGTGACGACAACACCGCGCGCCTGGCCTCGCAATCACGAACTCGCGCAGCGAACGAAGCATGTTCGAGCGGCGCTGGGGCTGCATCCGCAGTTGGTCGCGGAGCGTGAAAACGAAATCGAATTGTGGGATCGATACCTTGCGGAGACGCGCTACATCGGTGAGGTCGGATTGGACGCTGGCCCCCGGTTCTTCAAGTCGCTCGATGCGCAGAAGCGTGTATTCCAGCATGTGTTGCAGCGCTGCGCTCAGGCCGGTGGGAAAATCATCACGGTCCACAGCATCAGGTCAGCCAAGGCGGTACTTGATCTTGTCCAGACGCATCTGCCACCCGAGCGCGGCAAGATCGTTCTTCATTGGTTCACCGGGACAAAGAGCGAGGCGAAGCGTGCGCTGGAGTTGGGCTGCTACTTCTCGATCAACGCAGGAATGCTTGGCAATGAGAAGCACGCGCCAATGGTGCAGACCATCCCGCTGGATCGGATGCTGACGGAAACCGACGGTCCCTTTACTCGCACCGGCGACAGACCTTCGCGGCCGGCCGATGTGGCGGGCGTGGTGGAGTCACTGAGCCGTTTGCATGGGTTGCCTGCGACCAATGTAGCCAACCTCGTTCGCGACAACCTACGCGCGTTGCTCGGGTAGTGATGGTCGGCCGAACCAAGTGTGCTTTCGGGCGCCAATTGCCGTGACTCCGACACGACAATTGGCTGCCGACCGACTCACGAAACGGGCCGCAGGAGGACATCATCGGTGTATCTGGCACAACTGAGAATATCCAACTTCAGGAAACTACAGAAAGCTGATCTGAGCTTCCAGCCAGGACTGAACGTTCTGGTCGGCGCTAACAACGTCGGCAAGACCGCTGTCGTCGATGCACTACGTGCGCTGCTTGCGGGGCATGATGAGCCGTACCCGCGCCTTGACAGCGAGGATATGCACCGGCCCAAGGGCGGTGCTCCGGCGGGCAACATCGAGTTCCAGTACGTCTTTCGTGATTTGGACCCGGATGACGAGGCCGACTTCCTGGCAGCGCTGAAGCCCGACGCACTCGGCAAGCTCGAAGCGCATATCACCATCCGTTACTCGGAAGCCGACAAGACGGGAAGGCTGCGTGCCAAGCGCTGGTGTGGCGACCACGAGGACATGGGCTTGACCGCAGACATGATGGAGAACTTGCGCGGTGTCTATCTGCCGCCGCTGCGGGACGCTTCGCAAGGACTCAAGCCCAGTCGCACCAGCCAATTGGCCCGGTTGTTTCAGCTCCTGGCTGACGACGCGGGACGCGATGGCATCAACGACGCGCTGAAAAAGCTCGACGAGGAGTTGAAGAAGCACGAGCCGGTCGTCAACACTCACACAGCCATCAAGAATCGGCACGGCACGATGCTTGGGCCGCAGCTTGCCCAAATTCTGGATCTTGGCCTGAGCGGTAGCGACTTCCAGCGGCTGGCGTCGCGCCTGTCGCTGGTGGTGGACGCGTTCGAGATCGAGCAGAACGGGCTCGGCTTCAACAACTTGATCTTCATGGCCGTCGTGCTCAGTGAGCTGACCAAGAACCCGGAAGCAAGCTATCGAGGCCTGATCATCGAGGAGCCGGAGGCGCACCTGCACCCGCAACTTCAGGCGGTACTGCTGGACTATCTGGGGACTATCAAGGCCGTCGAAGGCGAGAAGCCTGTCCAGTTGTTCGTTACCAGCCACTCCCCCAACTTCGCCAGCATCGCCGATCTCGACAGCCTTGCCTGCCTGGTCGATACGGGAAGCTCCGTGGAGACATTCTTTCCGCGTACGATTGCCTTCGGCAAGGGGAAGCGAGAGAAGCTGGAACGTTACCTCGACGTGACCCGTGCCGAGTTGTTCTTTGCCCGCCGTGTCATCTTCGTCGAAGGCGCGGCCGAGTTGATGTTGGTGAGCGTGTTGGCGGAGAAGTGCGGGCATAGGCTGCGCGAACACGGTGTCAGCCTGATCAGCGTCGAAGGATTGAACTTCGACTCGTTCCTGCCGTTGTTCGGCGAAAAGGCACTGAAGGTTCCGGTGGCTGTCATCACAGACGCGGACCCGGTCGACGACCCCGACGGCGACGGAGAACAGCAGGCGGCCTACCCCGCGCCCGGTACTGCTGTGAAGGTGTCGGACAACACCGCCAAGATGAAGGAAGGCGAGGATGCCTTCGTCAAGATATTCCACGGTCTCAAGACATTCGAATACGACTTGGCCCTGCATGCCGACAACCGTGTCGCGATGCTGGCGGCTCTCAAGGAGCTGCACCCGAAGATTGGCGAAACCGTCGCAGTAACGGTCGAAGCCGCGGAAGGCGATGCGGCCAAGGCGCGCGCCCTTTTCAGCGGCATGTTTGAGCGCCCGCAGAACAACGTGCAGAAAGGCCGCTTCGGCCAGGCACTCGCGCAGGTGATTGCCGATGGCGCCGCGTGCGTAGTGCCGGACTACATCCGCGAGGCAATCACCCACGCCTGCCAAGTCAAGGAGCCCGAGTAGTGGCCCAGCCGTCCGACGAGCAGTTGCAGGTCATCGGCGCACCAATCGCACCGATGTCCGTAATTGCCTGCGCTGGCAGCGGCAAAACGTTCACCGCCGTACGCCGGCTGGCGCAGATGCGCCGACAACTCGGTGATAATCGCGGTCGCGTCGCTCTCCTGTCGTTCTCCAATGTCGCCGTGGATACCTTTCGGCGCGAATACCAGAATCTGGTCCAGGAGGTGCCCTCCAGCGTCGCCCACGGCCGCGTCGAGATCGACACGCTAGACACCTTCATCACCGGCAACGTGCTGCGCCCACACGCGTATCGCACGATGGGTGCGCAGCAGGCTGCATTCCTTGTGATGGGCGGGGAAGCGTTCCTGGGCGGCTTCAGGTTCCAGACGAACACGTATCCTCGCGAGATCACGCAGATGCAAGTTGGCATCGACAACAACGGTGTCCATTTCTGCTACGCGGACAACGACCGGACGCTCAGGCTGGATACCGCGCAAGCGACGCGCCTTGTGCATCGTCTTGGACAGGTAGGTGCATATACACACAACCTCGGGCGTTACTGGTGCTACCGCACCCTGGCAGAACAGCCCGGCATCCTGCGCGCCCTGGTCCGCCGCTATCCGTATATTCTGATCGACGAAGCGCAGGACATCGGTACGGCTCATCAGGCCATCATCGAGCAGCTTGTCGGTGCGGGCTGCCAGGTCTCGTTGATCGGTGATCCAAACCAAGGCATCTACGAGTTCGCCGGTGCCAATGGGGCGTTCCTGACACGGTACGGTCAGTGGGAAGGTGTCAACAGTCTCCACCTGACCAGGAACTTCCGGTCTGTGCCAGCGATTCTGGATTTGGCCAATAGGCTGTCAACGCGGGCAGACACCGCGGACAGGTTAGTGCCCGATACGACGCATGGCGCTTTCTTCGTGCCCTACCGGAACGCCGAACGCGAGAACCTCATCGCTGCTTTCCAGGCGGCGGTATTGGCGGCCGACCTGAAGCTGGAAAGCTCGGCCGTGCTGTGCCGCGCCCGGGACATGGCCAACAAGCTCGGCGGCAACGAAGGGGCGCCAGGCCAGGGAACCGTCAAGGCTCTCGCACAGGCCGCCATCCTGCGCGACCGGCACCAGGACTATCTCGGCGCGTTCAAGCTGGTGGCTTCCGGCATCGTCGGTCTACTTGCCAACCCGCCGCAGGGACTGGTGGCAAAGATCACGCAGCCCGGGCGCTACCCGGATGATCGAATGCTGCGACGGCTCGTTTGGGCATTCACGCGCAATCCAGATTCGGGGCTGCCGGCCGCGACATTGACCGGGGACACGCAGTGGCATCCGCTGCTGCTGGAACGGACGAAGACATTGCTGGCGCAAATCGCACAAGACCACGGCTTGACGAGCACCAACAACCTGGGCAACAAGCTCGCAAGAAGGGGGTTGCCCAATGCGCCGCTGATCACCGACGCTGACTTGGCAGCGAACGACGACGCACCGCGCATCCGAGTGGACACAGTCCATCAGGCGAAGGGCGAAAGCCTTGATGCTGTGCTGTACTTGGCCAACCGGGAACACGCCAATGCGCTGCTGGCCGGCGTAGACACCGAAGTCGGGCGCATCGGCTATGTTGCCGTGACTCGCGCCCGCAATCTTCTGTGGCTCGGTGTACCGGCCAATGCGCTGGAGGAATTGAGACCCGTCTTGCTTGAACGGGGGTTTCAGGAAGCCGGCGCAGCGATAGCCCCAGCGTAGCAGCCGTCAGGCCGCTCGCAAGTCGCTCGAACTCCGAGACAGCGTCTCGGAAATCCTGATGCCTATGGTAAGGCAGGGATTGAAGCCGGATCGCCCCGCGGCGCCGACGGCGCTGCGGACGACGCAAATGCCTTGTGCCTGGTCATGCCATCGCCTCCGCAGGGCGCCGCGCGCCCGTGATGGCCTGCCGCCGGCTCGCCACAAGTTCGGTCGCATCCCGCACCGGCTTGTCCTCGGTGTGGACGTAGTGCATGAACATCGCCACGGTCTTGTGGCCCGTCAGTTTCATGCCCACCTTGGTCGGCACGCCCGAATTGGCAATGTCGGTCGTGGCCCGGTGGCGGATGCCGTGCGTGCCGACGTGGGGCACGCCGGCGGCCTTGAGCGCGCGCTTCCAGCCGCCATAGTGTTCGCCATGCGTCAGATGCCGGGCCGGGTCGTTGGGCGACGGCAGGACGTAGGGGCAGCCCTCCCGGCGCGGCGCCGTCGAAAGCAGCCGATAGGCTTCCTCGCTCATGGGCTTGGAAATGCCGCCGGTCTTGCTGTCGGGCCAGACCACCCGGCGCTTCTCCAGATCAACCCAGCCCCATTCGAGCGGGCAGATTTCGGAGCGGCGGGCGGCGAACTCGAATTGCAGGCGGATCGCCAGCGGGATGACGTAGCTCTCCAGCCCTTCGGCCTCCAGCTTTTCCAACTGGCGGAAGATCCGCACCAGTTCATCGTCCACGATGAGCCGGGTTTCCTTGCCCGGCGGAAACATCGGGACATGGCGGCACGGGTTCGTGCCGTCAGGGCGCAGTCCCCACACTTCGGCCAGGTTGAACATCTTGCGCAGCACGCCGAAGGCGCGGTTCGCCTCGGCCGGCTTGTGGGCCAGCTTCTTCATCAGCGCGGCCACGTCCGGGCGCTTCACGTCCTGCACCTTCATCCGGCCCAGGATGGGGATGATGCAGCGGTCGATGACACCCTGGTAGCCGCGCTGCGTGCTGTGCTTGTTACGCTGCTTGGAGTAGTCCTCCATGAAGGTGTGGCAATACTCCTTCATGGTCTGTGCCTTGCGGGCGGCGGCCTTGGCCGCGCTGGGGTCGCCGCCCTTGCGCACCTCGGCCAGCCATTCCTGCGCCATGACGCGGGCCTGCTCGACGGTCAGTTCCCCGTACTGCCCCAGGGCCGGCTTGCGCCGCTCGCCGGCGTTCGTGCGGTACTGGAGCATGAACACCTTGCGGCCGGCCGGGGTGATCTTGCACAGGAAGCCGGGCACCAAGGTGTCCCGCAGTTCGATGGCCTGCGCCTGGGGCTTGGCGGCATCGACAGCGGACTTGGTGAGCTTGATTCTTGCCATGATGACTCCTCGGAAACCTCGGTTTCCAAGAGCCACGTGGGAGCCACGCGACCGGAAGCCGGGTCAAGTTTCGGATAGCACCGGCATATGATGGACGCGCCTAAGTCCTTGATAAACCTGCTGTAGCGGGCTTGGGCGCAGTCCAGCGAAGTACCGGGCTAGAGTCATCGTCAAACAAAAAACCCCAGCAGATGCCGGGGCTTCTCGTTCGCGAAGGCGCGGGCGCCTTACTTCTTCTTCGGCATGTACAGATCGGTGATCGTGCCGTCGTAGATTTCCGAGGCCATCGCCACCGACTCGCTCAGCGTCGGGTGGGCATGGATGGTGTGGCCGATGTCTTCCGCCTCCGCACCCATCTCGATTGCCAGGCCGATCTCGGCCAGCAGGTCACCGGCGTGCACGCCGACGATGGCACCACCGATGATGCGGTGGGTCTCTTCGTCGAAGATCAGCTTGGTGAAGCCCTCGGTGCGGCCGATGCCGATCGCGCGGCCACTGGCGGCCCACGGGAACTTGGCCACGCCGACCTTCAGGCCCTTGGCCTTGGCTTCGGTCTCAGTCACGCCGACCCAGGCGATTTCCGGGTTGGTGTAGGCCACCGACGGAATCACGCGGGCGACCCATTCCTTCTTGTGGCCGGCAGCCACTTCGGCGGCCAGCTTGCCCTCATGCGTGGCCTTGTGGGCCAGCATCGGGTTGCCGACGATGTCGCCGATGGCAAAGATGTGCGGCACATTGGTGCGCATCTGGCGATCGACCGGGATGAAGCCACGCTCGGTGACCTGCACGCCGGCCTTTTCGGCATCGATCTTCTTGCCGTTCGGCGAGCGACCCACGGCCACCAGCACGCGATCGAAGGTGCCCTGCGCCAGCGCAGGCGCCTGGCCTTCCTCGGCGGCGTCGAAGGTCACGGTGATGCCCTTGGCATCGGCGGTGACGCCCGAGGCCTTGGTCTTCAGGTGGACTTCGATGCCCTGCTTCTTCAGGCGGTCGGCCAGCGGCTTGACCAGGTCCTTGTCGGCGCCCGGCATCAGCTGGTCCATGAACTCGACCACGGTGACCTTGCTACCCAGCGCGCTGTACACGGTGGCCATTTCCAGGCCGATAATGCCGCCGCCGACGACCAGCAGCGAGCCCGGCACTTCGGCCAGCTCCAGCGCGTCGGTGGAGTCCATCACGCGCTTGTCGTCCCACGGGAAGTTCGGCAGCTTCACCGCCTGCGAACCGGCAGCGATGATGCACTTCTGGAAGCGCAGCAGCTGGGTGCTGCCATCAGCGGCGGTGATTTCCAGCTCGTTGGCCGAAACGAATTTGCCAACGCCCTGCACGCTGCGGACCTTGCGCTGCTTGGCCATGCCGGCCAGGCCCTTGGTCAGCTGGTTGACGACCTTTTCCTTGTACTCGCGCAGCTTGTCCAGGGTGATGGTCGGCTTGCCGAACTCGACGCCGAAATCACCGGCGTGGGCCACTTCGTCGATGACCGCTGCAGCGTGCAGCAGCGCCTTGGACGGAATGCAGCCCACGTTGAGGCAGACGCCACCGAGGCTGGCGTAACGCTCGACC
>NZ_JASJSQ010000110.1:0-15776 GCF_030236855.1 Stenotrophomonas maltophilia group sp. Smal13 | reverse complement strand
CATTCATAAAGGTAATGCCGGCCGCTGGCCGGCAATCATTGGGAACCTGGCAACGGTCCATGAGGCTGCCGGCCAGCGGCCGGCACTACCGGGACGCTCGCCAAGGTCCATGAGGCTGCCGGCCAGCGGCCGGCACTACCGGGATGCGCGCCAAGGTTCATGAGGCTGCCGGCCAGCGGCCGGCACTACCGGGACGCTCGCCAAGGTCCATGGGGTTGCCGGCCAGCGGCCGGCACGACCGGGGGCGGTCAGAACCGGTTGTCGCCGTCCAGCATCCGGCCCAGGCCGCCCAGCACCGAGCCTTCGCCGCGGTTCTGGCCACCGCCCTGCGGCGCGGCCATCCACATGCGGCCGGCCAGACGCGAGAACGGCAGCGACTGCAGCCAGACCTTGCCCGGACCGGTCAGCGTGGCCAGGAACACGCCTTCGCCGCCGAACAGCATGCTCTTGATGCCGGCCACCCGGCGCACGTCCATGTCTACGGTCGGGTGGTAGGCCACCACGCAGCCGGTATCCACATCCAGCCGCTCGCCCGCGGCCAGCTCGCGCTCCACCACGCAACCGCCGGCATGGATGAACACCCAGCCGTCGCCTTCCAGCTTCTGCATGATGAAACCTTCGCCGCCGAACAGGCCGGTCATGATCTTGCGCTGGAACTGCACGCCGATCTGCACGCCGCGCGCGCCGGCCAGGAAGCTGTCCTTCTGGCAGATCAGGCGGCCGCCATGCTGGTCCAGCTTCATTGCCAGCACGGTGCCGGGGTAGGGCGCGGCGAAGGCGACCTTGCCCTTGCCGTGGCCGCTCTGGGTGTAGACGGTGGCGAACAGGCTCTCGCCGGTCAGCACGCGCTTGCCGGCGGCCATCACCTTGCCCATGAAGCCGCCGCCCTGGTCGCCGTTGGCGGCGCCGAACACCGTGTCCATCTGCACGGTGGCATCCTTGAACATCAATGCGCCGGCCTCGGCAATGGCGCTCTCGCCGGGGTCGAGCTCGATCTCCACGAACTGCATTTCATGGCCGACGATGCGGAACTCGATGTCGTCGGCGCGGCCGCTGGCCGCGGCGGGGACCGGCGGCGGGGTGTTCGGCATGCCCGGGGCCGCGGACTGCAGTTCGGGCACCTCGGCAATCGAGGTCCACCCGCTCATGCCCTGGCACCAGGCCAGCGCGCGCGGGTTGGCCTGCGCATAACGGCGCGCGGCCTCGTCATCAAGCGGGCCGATACGCTCGGCCTGGGCGGAGGCATGGAAGTACCACTGGGTCATCGCGGCGGCTCTGCAGGGCTGGAAAACCCCGAGTCTAGCGAGGGCGCGGGGGCCGGGGCGACGCGGCCATGAACGGCAGGCATTTGCGGGGCAGGTGCTGTATTGCAACAATTATCTGGTAGCGCCGTTTTACCACCCCTCCAAACACAGCCTACCGCCATGTCTCCGACCCGCACTTCCCGTGGCCGCCTTCCGGTCGCGCGCCCCCTCGTTGCCGCTCTTTCCGCCCTGTTGCCGCTGGTAGCAGCCGCCCAGGAAACTCCCGCTGCCAAGGATCCGGTTGCCCTTGATGCCCTGCAGGTGACCGCGCAGCGCCGCGTCGAGAACGCCAAGGACGTGCCGGTCGCGATCAGCGCGATCCAGGGCGAGAAGCTCGATGTGCTGGGTTCGGCGGGCGACGACATCCGCTTCCTGGCCGCGCGCGTGCCCAGCCTCAACATCGAGTCGTCCTACGGCCGTGCCTTCCCGCGCTTCTACATCCGTGGCCTGGGCAACACCGACTTCGACCTCAATGCGTCGCAGCCGGTGTCGCTGGTGTACGACGACGTGGTGCAGGAAAGCCCGCTGCTGAAGGGCTTCCCGCTGTTCGACCTGGCCAATGTGGAAGTGCTGCGCGGTCCGCAGGGCACGCTGTTCGGTCGCAATACCCCGGCCGGCGTGGTCAAGTTCGACTCGGCGCGCCCGTCGCAGGATGCCGACGGCTACGTGCGCGTGGGCTATGGCAGCTACAACAGCTGGAACGTGCAGGGCGCCTATGGCGGCCCGCTGACCGACCGCTGGTCGGCACGCGTCTCGGCCATCTACCAGCGCCGTGACGACTGGGTCGACAACACCCGCGCCGGTGCGCCCAACAGCGGTTTCGAAGGCTATGACGAAGCCGCCGGCCGCGTGCAGTTCCTGTACGAAGGCGACGACTTCGAAGCGCTGTTCAACCTGCACAAGCGCAAGCTCAACGGTACCGCGCGCCTGTTCCGCGCCAACATCATCCAGAAGGGTGGCAACGGCCTGGTCGAGAACTTCGATCGCGACAAGGTGGCCAACGATGGCGTCAACTTCTCCGACCTGGAGACCTGGGGCGGCAGTGCGCGCCTGCAGTGGAACCTCGGTTCGGTGACCCTGCACTCGATCACCGGTTATGAAACCGCCGAATCGCTCAATCGTGGTGACATCGACGGTGGCTACGGCGACGCATCGCTGGGCGCTGGCAACTATGGGCCGGGCTTCATCCCGTTCTCGTCGGAGTCGGCCGACGGCCTGCCGCACCATCGCCAGTGGACGCAGGAATTCCGCGTTGAATCCAACGAATGGGGCCGCTTCGACTGGCAGGCCGGCGTCTTCTATTTCGACGAAGACGTGACCATCAACAACTTCAACTACAACTCGTTGAAGCCGGGCAATCCGCAGACCGGCCACGTGGTGCAGAACCAGCGCAACAAGGCCTGGGCGGTGTTCGCCTCGGGTGACTTCGATGTCACCGACCGCTTCAAGCTGCGCGCCGGCGTGCGCTACACCCAGGACAAGAAGGACTTCAACGCCAGCGTGCTGCAGGCCGTGCCGTTCGGCACCCCGGTCAGTGGCCCGTACCTGGCCAACACCGACGTCAACGACGTCAGCTGGGATGTCAGCGGCGTGTACAAGCTGACCGACAACGTGAATGCCTACGCCCGCGTGGCCAAGGGCTTCCGTGCGCCGTCGATCCAGGGCCGCCTGGCCTTCGCGCCGGGCCTGTCGCAGGCCGATTCGGAGAAGGTGATCTCGTACGAAGCCGGCATCAAGGCCGACCTGTTCGAGCGCCGCGCGCGCCTGGGCCTGAGCGTGTTCCGCTACAACGTTGACGGCCAGCAGTTGATCGCGGTGGGCGGCACCAACAACACCGCCACCCTGCTCAACGCCGACAAGACCATCGGCCAGGGCGTGGAGCTGGACCTGGAAGCCTATCTGGCTGACAACGTGCTGCTGACCTTCGGCAGCAGCTACAACGACACCGAGATCAAGGACAAGGATCTGGCGGTAGCGATCTGCGGCGGTGGCTGCACCATCAACGACCCGACCACCGTCATCAACGGTGGCACCTACGCACTGGTCAACGGCAACCCGCTGCCGCAGGCGCCGAAGTGGATCCACAACGCGACCCTGCGCGTGGGCTTCCCGCTCAGCGATGGCAGCGAGCTGTATGCCTACACCGACTGGGCCTACCGCAGCGCGGTGAACTTCTTCATCTACGAGTCGCCGGAATTCCGCGGCCGTAGTTCGCTGGAAGGCGGTCTGCGCCTGGGCTACAACTGGGATTACGGCCAGTACGACGTGGCCGTGTTCGGCCGCAACCTGACCAACCAGACCCGCGTGGTCGGCGCGATCGACTTCAACAACCTGACCGGCTTCCTCAACGAGCCGCGTACCTGGGGCGTGGAGTTCACCGCGAAGTTCTGATGTGGTGGCTGCGTTGATGCAATGAAGAAGGGCCGGCGCAATGCCGGCCCTTCTGCTTTACACCCATCGGTAGTGCCGGCCGCTGGCCGGCAACAATTGAACCGCCAGGCGCTTACAGCGCGCTCTGCGGGCGCACCTTCAGCACCGCTTCCTCGGCCGCGCAGTCGCGGCTGGAGTGCAGGCCGGCCTTGCGCGCGGCAGCGATCTCCTTGCGTGCGGCCAGCAGGTCCTTGTTGAACGCGGCGTTGTCGTGCAGGCGGGCCACGGCGGCGGCGCCCATGAAGCGGCCTTCGAGGATGTCGCTCTGCCAGTGCACGTTGCACACCAGGCGGCTCTCGCCGTAGTTGCGGCCGCGCGCCTGGATGGCATCGGCGCGATCCGGTGCGATCTCCGACAGGATCAGGGCCCAGGCCCAGCCGATCGAGGTGTGGCCGGACGGGTATGAGCCGTTCTTGCGCAGGCCTTCTTCGTCCTTCGGCGAGCAGGTCGGTTCACCATTGACCATGAACGGGCGCGGGCGCTGGTAGTGGTTCTTGGCGGCCTTGGTGGCGGCGCTGGCGTCGATCCGGCTGCGCTCCAGCAGGCGGTACAGCGCCGGGGTCTTCACCGCATCGACGTCGATGTCGGCGGCGCAGGAGAAGTGGTTGGCGCCTTCTGGGAAGCCGAGTTCCGCATCGACACCGGCCTGGGCGAAGCGCGGGCTGCCACGCAGCGCGCGGGCTTCACGGCTGACCTGTTCGTCGAGGGCGAGGGCGGCCGAACCGGCCACCGGCGGTGCTGGCACCAGGTCGAGGCTGGCCGGTACCGCGCTCTTGTCCAGATAGCCCACCGCCTTGGTGGTGATGTTGGCTTCGACGGCGGTCGGCTTGGTGGCGGTGGCGGCACAACCGGCCAGGGCCGCGATGACGGCAAGGCCGAGCAGCGTGCGGGCAGGGTGGGAAATCAGCGACATGGACAGGCTCCGGAGGAAAAACATCGCGCCATGATCGCAGCCCGTATACGACACCGCAGTGGCCATCGGTCATACGGCCAGACCCGGCATGGTCATCCCGGCGATATGAAAAGCGTCATCGAGTGACGTCAGTCTCCTGAATCCGGGCGCAGCGCACGGACTTTCACGCGGCCGCGCCGCGAGCATCGGCACAACGGCAAGCACCAGGGGCCGTCCAGTTCCAGCCGGGTCGGGGGGATCCGTTGACAGAGGGAGAGAAGCGATGCGCAGCACCGCAACAGGAAGTACCGTCCTGGCCCTGCTCCTCGGGCTGGCAGCCGCGCCGGCACAGGCGGCCGACGTGGTCGGCGTGGCCTTCGTGCATGGCACCGGCGCACAGACCAACGCCACCCAGGACTACTGGCAGCCGGCGATCATCGATACCGTGCGCCAGGGCCTGCCGAACAGCAGCAACTACGTCGTCATCAACTGCGACTTCACCCAGTACATGTGGAAGCCGGAAGCCGCCGGTTGCCTGGCCAACCAGCTGACCGGCTTCATCGACAGCCGTGGCATCACCCAGCTGGTGGTGATCACCCATTCCAACGGCGGCAACGTGATGCGCTGGATCCTGTCCAACCCGACCTATGACAGCCGCTATCCGAAGATCATCCGCACGGTGCGCAAGGTCAACGCGCTGGCACCGTCTTCGGCCGGCACGCCGTTGGCCGATGCGGTGCTCAACGGCAACACCTTTGAAACCTCGCTGGGCTGGCTGCTGGGCTACAAGAACGACGCCGTGCGCCAGCAGCAGGTGGCGAGCATGGCCACCTACAACGCGCAGAACCTCTACGGCACCGCTGGCCGCCCGGCGCTGCCCAAACCGTTCCGCGCGGTGGTGGGCAGCGATGTGGAATCGGCGGTGTGGGACAGCAACAGCTACTGCGGTGGCTATGCCGCCAACGTCGGCCTGGAGTTCACCCAGAACTGGCTGTCGTCCTGCTCCGATGGCTTCCTGGAGTGCAGCAGCCAGAAGGCCGCCGGCACCACCTGGTTCACCGACAAGGCGCGTACCCAGGGTGCAGAACCGCTCAGCCACAACCAGAGCCGCCGCGAGTGCTTCGGCCTCGGCGCCCTGCTGCGCAACGACCTGACCCAGTGAGGGAGACGACCATGACGATTCAATCCACCCTACTGGCCGGCGCCACCCTGGCAGTGCTGTCCCTTTCCGCAGCGCAGGCCGCGCAGCCGCTGCAGGCCGCCCGTGCGGGCGATCAGGTGCCTGCCGCCCTGGTAGCCGCGCCGCTTCCCACCGATGAGAGCGAACACGCGCCACTGGCCTTTGCCTGGGCGCTGGACCCCGCACAACCGCTGCAGGCGGCTACGCCGTATGCCTCGGTCAGCCGCAGCTACTGGCAGCAGGTTGATGGCACGCAGCTGCAGCGAGGCCTGGACCTGCCACTGACGGCGCCGGATGCGGTGATCCAGCTGAGCCCGACCGCAGGTGCCCGCGCGCTGCCGGCCAACACGCTACAGGTGCGCGACCCGGCCGGCCGCAGCAGCGTGGCGCGCAGTGTTGATGCGCGCGCGCTGCAGGACGCCGGCATGCCGGTCAGCGATGGCAGCAGCATGCTGCGTACCGGCGCGACCAGTGCCGTCGGTGCCTACACGCTGCAGAGCGCGCAGGCCCAGGGCCGCTACGTGGTGCAGGTGCTGGAGCCGAACAGCCCGCTGCGGCTGGAGGTGCAGGCCAACCAGGCGCAGGTGCTGGCCGGCGGCAACATGCAGCTGCAGGCACGCCTGCTGGAAGACGGCGCCACCACCGCGCAGCTGGCATCGCGCCGTGGCGGCCTCGGCGGAGAAGCCCTGCTGGTCGCGCCGGATGGCCGCAGCTGGCCGCAGCGCCTGCTGCGCACTACCGATGGCAGCCTGCGCGCGCAGGTGCGCATCCCGGCCGATGTCGGTACTGCACAGGGGCTGTGGGAATTGCAGGTGTTCGCCCAGGCCGACGGTGTGCTGCGCGATGGCAAGGTCGCCTTTGCGGTGGCACGGCCGACTGCCCGTTTCAGTGGCCAGGCGGCACCGGATCCGTCCAATCGCCAGGTGGCACTGCCATTGCAGGTGGCCGCCGCAGGCCGCTATGAGGCACGGGGCACGCTGTATGCCACCGCCCGCGATGGTCAGTTGAAGCCGGTCGCGCAGGCACATGCGGCCGCGTGGTTCGATGGCCCGGGCGCAGGCCAGCTGGTGCTGCCGTTCGACCAGGCCGCATTGCCGACCGGCTTCGGTGCGCCGTACGAGCTGCGCGACCTGCAGCTGCAGGACCAGAGCCGGATGGCACCGATCGAGTCGCGCGCACTGGCGTTGCGGTTCTGAGCAAAGCGGTGGCGGGCCGGAACATCCGGCCCGCTGCCCCGCCTTCTGTAGAGCCGAGCCATGCTCGGCTGCTTCTGCTCGCGGCGAACGGCAGTCGAGCATGGCTCGACTCTACAGACGGTTACGGAGAGCGATGCATCTGTCTATCCCGCGTACGCGGTCAGTCGGCCTTCCTGCTCGACCACCGTGATCGCGCCGCCGAACACCGCCGACAGCGGTTCATTGCGCAGCAGCTCGGCGCGGGTGCCATCGGCCAGTACGCGGCCGTCGCGCAGCAGCACCACCCGCTCGATCTCGGGAATGATCTCTTCGATGTGGTGGGTCACCAGCACCAGGGTGATGCCCTGCTGCGCCAGTACCCGCATGGTCGCCACCAGCTGCTCGCGGGCGACCAGATCCAAGCCGGTGGAGGGCTCATCCAGCAGCAGTGCCTGCGGCCGGTTGACCAGCGCGCGGGCGATCAGCACGCGGCGGGTCTCGCCGGCCGACAGCTCGGCGTAGGCGCGTTCACGCAGCGACAGCGCGCCGGTCATCGCCAGTGTCTCGCCGACGCGTGCACGCATGTCGGCGGTCACCTCGCGAAAGGCCGGCACCACGTAGCTGGCGAAGAAGCCGGACAGCACCGCCTGTTCCACGGTCAGCCCCGGCATGTCGGCCAGGTTGCTGCTGAGGTCGCCGGTGACGATGCCCAGCTGCGAGCGCAGGCGATCCACCTGCCAGCGGTTCTGGCCCAGCACCTTCACCGCCACCGTGCCGTCGCCCTGGGCCAGCGGGTACAGCTCGCGGGTGATCAGCTTGATGAAGGTGGACTTGCCGCAGCCGTTGGGGCCGAGCAGGGCGGTGTGCTGGCCCTGCTCGATGCGCAGGCTGAGCCCGTGCAGCACCTTCACCTGGCCGCGTACCACGGTGGCGCGGTCCAGTTCGATCAAGGGGGGCTGCTCCGCCAGGGGCGGGGCGGCGGTCATGGCGCTGGCGCGTGGATCAAGGCTCGACAACTCAGGTCCCCAACTGTGAACGGTGCCTCGGATGGCGATGCAGAGCATCGCCGCAGGGATGCAGTTTGCAACGCAAGCGCCCATGATGTCTGCCATCCCCGCGTCGACCCGGAGAGCCGTCATGCCAGATGCCCTGATGTCCCTGTTGACCGGTGGTGTGCTCGGCCTGGGCTGGTGGGCCATGCTGGCGGTGCTGCTGGTCTTCACTCAGATCACCATCTTCTCGGTGACCCTGTACCTGCACCGCAGCCAGGCCCATCGCGGCGTCGATTTCCACCCGGCGCTGGCCCATGTGTTCCGCTTCTGGCTGTGGCTGACCACCTCGATGATCACCCGCGAGTGGGTGGCCATCCACCGCAAGCACCACGCCAAGGTGGAGACCGAGGACGACCCGCACAGCCCGGTCACCCGTGGCATCGGCAAGGTGTTCTGGCACGGCGTGGAGCTGTACCGCGAAGCGCGTGGCATGCGCGCGGACATCGAGCAGTACGGGCGCGGCACCCCGGATGATGCGATCGAGCGCCGCCTGTATACCCCGCATGCCACGTTGGGGCCGGTGCTGCTGTTCGCGATCAATACCGTGTTGTTTGGCCTGCCGGGCGTGGCCCTGTGGGCGATCCAGATGGCATGGATCCCGTTCTGGGCCGCGGGCGTGGTCAATGGCCTGGGGCACTGGTGGGGCTACCGCAACTACGAGTCCGCCGACACCTCCACCAATCTCACGCCGTGGGGGTTCTGGATCGGTGGCGAGGAGCTGCACAACAACCATCATGCCTTCCCCAGTTCGGCGCGCTTCGCGATGCGGCGCTGGGAGTTCGATATCGGCTGGAGTGCGATCCGCCTGCTGCAGGCGCTGCGCCTGGCCAAGGTGCTGCGGGTGGCGCCGGCCATGGACGTGCGCCCGAACATTGCCGTGCCCGATGCCGAAACCCTGAAGGCGCTGCTGTCGCACCGCTTCCAGGCGATGACCGATTACCAGCGCAATGTGTTCATGCCGGCCCTGCGCGAGGAAGCCGTGCAGGCCGGGGCCAAGCTGCGCCGCCTGCTGCCACGCCGGCTGCGCCGTGGCCTGGTCAACGATGGCCGCTGGCTGAAGCCGGACAGTCGTGCCCAGCTCAGCGAATGGGTGGCACAGCGCCCGCGCATCCGCACCCTGGTCGAGTACCGCGCGCGGCTGGCGGCGCTGCTCGAGGCCCGCGGCCACAATGCCGCCGAGCGCCTGCATCAGTTGCAGGCGTGGTGCCGTGAGGCCGAGGAAAGCGGGATCGCCGCGCTGCAGGCCTATGCCGCACGGTTGAAGGGCTACAGCCTGGTGGGCGCGTGAGGGCTGGGTATGGGCTTGCGTTGACGATGCTGCTGCCGGGCGCGGCGCTGGCCCAGGTCACCGACACCACCAGCTACCTGCAGCGGATGGACAGCGATGGCGACGGCCGGGTGAGTGAATCCGAATACGTGCAGTGGATGCTGTATGCCTTCGACCGCATGGACCGCAATGGCGATGGCGTGCTGAGCGCAGACGAGCTGCCCGGCGGCAAGGGCAGGGCGATCAGCCGCGAGCAGCAGCGGCAGGTGATCGTGCAGCGTTTCCACAAGCAGGATGCCAACGGTGATGGCGTCCTGGATGCCCGTGAACTGGCGGCACCGCCACGCTGAGCGGGCGTAGAATCGGTTCATGCCTGAACTGCCCGAAGTCGAAACCACCCGCCGCGGCCTGGCGCCGCACCTGCAGGGGCGCCGCGTGCATGGCGTGATCCTGCGCCGCGCCGACCTGCGCTGGCCGATTCCGCCGGAAGTGGCCGAGCTGCTGCCGGGGCAGCGCATCGAGGAGATCCGTCGGCGCGCCAAGTACCTGCTGCTGGATACCGCCATCGGCAGCGCGGTGCTGCACCTGGGCATGTCCGGCAGCCTGCGCGTGCTGCCCGGTGATACGCCGGTGCGCGCCCACGACCACGTCGACATCAGCCTGGACAACGGCCGCCTGCTGCGCTTCAACGACCCGCGCCGCTTCGGCAGCCTGCTCTGGCAGCCCGCCGGTGAGATCCATCCGCTGCTGCAGGGGCTGGGCCCGGAGCCGCTGGACGACGCGTTCGACGGCGACTACCTGTTCGCCCGCAGCCGTGGCCGCAGCGCGCCGGTGAAGACCTTCCTGATGGACCAGGCGGTGGTGGTGGGGGTGGGCAACATCTACGCCGCCGAGAGCCTGTTCAAGGCCGGCATCAGTCCGCTGCGCGAGGCAGGAAAGATCTCGCGCGAACGCTACCAGCGGCTGGCCGACGCGGTGAAGGAGATCCTCGGCTACGCCATCACCCGTGGCGGCACCACGCTGCGCGATTTCATCAGCCCTGACGGCGCGCCGGGCTACTTCGAGCAGGAACTGCTGGTGTACGGCCGTGACGGGTTGCCCTGCCCGAACTGTGGTCGCGCGCTGAAGCACGCCACCATCGGCCAGCGCGCCAGCGTCTGGTGCAGCCATTGCCAGCGCTGAGCCGGGCGGCCAGCGGCAGCTGAACGGGCAGGGCACGTCTCCGCTGCCCGTTAACGTTTGTCTGCCTATGATGGCCGACCTTCCCTCTGTGCCTGACGCGCCTGCATGCAACGACGCGACTTCATCCGCAATGCCTCCCTCGCCCTGGCTGCATTCGGCCTGCCGTCCCTGCCCGCGTGCGCGGCCAGCAAGAGCGGCCAGATGGGCCTGCGCCGCCTCGGCCAGCCGCAGCCGTTCGACTTCGCCACCCTGAAGGGCCAGGCGCGCGCGCTGGCACAGGCACCCTACAAGAGCCACAAGCGGGTGCTGCCGGGCCGCCTGGAAGGCCTGGACTGGGACCAGTACCAGTCGATCGGCTACCGCCAGGACCATGCGCTGTGGGCTGACCAGCCTGGCAAGTTCCAGGCCAAGTTCTTCCACCTGGGCCTGTACTTCCACTCGCCGGTGCGCATGTTCGACGTGGTCGACGGCAAGGCGCAGGAGCTGGCCTATGACGGCGCGGCGTTCAACTACGGCAAGAGCGGCATCAAGGACGGCGAGCTGCCGGCCGATCTGGGCTTCGCCGGCTTCCGCCTGAACACCCGCAAGGACACCGACCGCGACTTCGCGGCCTTCCTCGGCGCCAGCTACTTCCGCGCGGTCGGCAAGGAAGGCCAGTACGGCCAGTCCGCGCGCGGCCTGGCGATCGACACCGGCATGGGCAAGCCGGAGGAATTCCCGGACTTCATCGCCTACTACCTGGAGCAGCCGTCGGCCGATTCGGAGACGATCGTGGTCTACGGCCTGCTGGATTCGCCCAGCGTGGCCGGTGCGTACCGCTTCGCCATCACCAACGGCGACGTGCTGCTGATGGATATCGACAGCGCGCTGTACCCGCGCAAGGCGATCGAGCGGCTGGGCATCGCCCCGTGCACCAGCATGTACCAGGTGGGCGAGAACGACCGCCGCATGGCATGGGACTGGCGCCCGGAGATCCACGACACCGACGGCCTTTCGCTGTGGACCGGTGCCGGCGAATGGATCTGGCGACCGCTGCTGAATCCGCGCAACCTGCGCTTCAACATGTTCGTCGACCGCAACCCGCGTGGTTTCGGCCTGCTGCAGCGCGACCGCAACTTCGACCACTACCAGGACGACGGCGTGTTCTACGAGAAGCGCCCCTGCCTGTGGGTGGAGCCGAAGGGCGAATGGGGCGAGGGCTCGGTGCAGCTGGTGGAGATTCCCACCGTGGACGAGACCTTCGACAACATCGTGGCGTTCTGGAACCCGAAGGAAAAGCCGCAGCCGGGCCAGGAGCTGCTGGTCGGCTACCGCCTGTACTGGGGCGCCGAGCCGCCGGCACGGCCGCCGCTGGCGCACTGCGTGGCCAGCCGCACCGGCCTGGGCGGCGTGGTCGGCAAGAAGCGCGAGTATTTCAGCTGGCGCTTCGCGGTGGACTTCGAAGGCGGCGAACTGGCCAGGCTGATCGACAAGGGTGAGGTCGAGGCCGTGGTGGAAGCCAGCCGTGGCCGGGTCGAGATCGTGTCGGCGCGCCCGCTGCGCGAGATCAACGGCTACCGCGCGATGTTCGATCTGGTGCCGCCGGAAGACAGCACCGAGCAGATCGACATCCGTCTGTTCCTGCGCAGTGGCGGCAAGACCCTCACCGAGACCTGGCTGTACCAGTACACCCCGCCGCCGGCAGGTGCGCCGGAGCGCACGCTGTACTGAATGGATGCGGCCCGGTGCCGGCTACACGCCGGCACCGTTGTTTCAAGGCTTGCTGTCGGTGGCGTGCGACTGGGTCGGAACACCCACTTCCACCGTGCCCCGGCGGATCTTCATCCAGGTTTCGTCCTGCCAGCGTTCGTACTGCTTCGGGTCCCAGTACTTCGGGTCGTAGAGGCGATCGGCCTTGATGGTGCGGGAGATTCCGCCGTCCATGTACACGATGTCGACGTTGTTGGACATCGAGCCGACGCGGCTGCCGGTCATCTCGCGGCGCCCCTTTCTGAGCACTTCGGCCATGCGTGGGCGCGCGACTTCGTCACCATACTCGGCGCGCAGCGCGCTTGCCTGCGCGCGCGCCGCATCATGCTGCTCCAGCGGCAGCGTGGCCCAGTACTCGTTGCGCAGCTCGACGAACAACGGATAGCCACGTTCGGCCGCCACCTCCATCCAGGCATAGGCCATGACCGGATTGCGCGGCTGCTCTACCCCGTACCAGTACATCTCGCCGAGGTAGCCCTGGGCAGGCTTGTCCGCATACCGCGCGGCCAGCCGGAAGTTGTCCATCGCGCCGTTGACATCGTTGCGACGCAGCGCGTTGACGCCCCATTGCCGGTACATCATGTCCGGGTGGCTGTCCATGAAACCGGCGCCGATCACCGCCGCATCGTCTTCACCTGACGGGCGCTCGGCCGCGGTGGCCAGCAGGGGCAGCAACAGCAGCGGCAGCAGCAGGAGGGCAGAGCGCATGTCGGACGTCCAGTTCGGCAGCAGGGGAGCCGCAGCCTAGGCGCGACAGCGCGTGCTTGTAAACCGCTGGAGGTCATGGCGCACCGGCGCGCCTGCTACAGCGGCAGCGGCGCCTGCGCCGGATCGATCCGCCCTTCGCCGCGGGTGATCTTCTTGAACTCGGCGCGACTGACCGACACGTAGCGGTCGTTGCCGCCGATCTCCACCTGCGGGCCGTCCTGCACCGCGTGGCCATGCTCGTCCACACGCACCGTCATCGTCGCCTTCTTGCCGCTGTGGCAGATGGTCTTGATCTCCTGCATCTCATCGGCCCAGGCCAGCAGGTACTGGCTGCCTTCGAACAGCTCGCCGCGGAAGTCGGTGCGCAGGCCGTAGCACAGCACCGGAATGCGCAGCTGGTCGACCACTTCGCTGAGCTGCCAGACCTGGGCGCGGGTCAGGAACTGCGCCTCGTCCACCAGCACGCAGCCCATCGGGCCGTTGGCTGCCAGATCCTGTTCAACCCAGCGCTGCAGGTCGGTATCGCGGTCGAAGGCCATGCCGTCCGCACGCAGGCCGATCCGCGAGGCGACCACGCCGGCGCCGGCACGATCGTCCAGGCGCGGGGTCAGGATCGCCACCCGCATGCCGCGCTCGCGGTAGTTGTGGGCGCTCTGCAGCAGGGTGGTGGTCTTGCCGGCGTTCATCGCCGAATAGTAGAAGTAGAGCTTGGCCATCGACGGATTGTACGCCGCGGCCCCGCTTCGCCGAAGCCGTTCAGCAACCCCACCGGCGGCCCGCTGTGGTCGTCACCCGGCCCCGCTACAATCCCCATCCCATGCACGGTCTCAATCCCCCCCAAGCCGCCGCCGTCCTGCACATCGAAGGTCCATTGCTGGTGCTCGCCGGCGCGGGCAGCGGCAAGACGCGTGTGATCGTGGAAAAGATCGCCCACCTGATCGGCTGCGGCCGCTATCCGGCGCGCCGCATCGCGGCGATCACCTTCACCAACAAGTCGGCCAAGGAAATGCGCGAGCGCGTGGCCAAGCGCCTGCGCGAGCAGGACGCCGACGAGGTGACCATCTGCACCTTCCATGCGCTGGGCCTGAAGTTCCTGCAGATCGAGCACGCGGCCGTTGGCCTGAAGCGCGGCTTCTCGATCTTCGATGCCGACGATGCCGCTGCGCAGATCAAGGACCTGATGTACGGGGCCAAGCCTGATGACATCGAGGACATGAAGAACCTGGTGTCGCGCGCGAAGAACGCCGGCCTGTCGCCCGAACAGGCGATGGCCGCCGCGCGCAGCAATCGCGAGAAGGAAGCGGCCAGCGTCTACGAACGCTACCAGCTGCGCCTGACCGCGTTCAATGCGGTCGACTTCGATGACCTGATCCGTCTCCCGGTGCAGATCCTGGAAGAAAATCCGGAGATCGCGCTGGCCTGGCGCGAGCGCATCGGCTACCTGCTGGTGGACGAATGCCAGGACACCAACGACGCGCAGTACCGGCTGCTCAAGCAGCTGGCCGGTGACAAGGGCAACTTCACCTGCGTGGGTGACGATGACCAGTCGATCTATGCCTGGCGCGGCGCCAATCCGGAAAACCTGCAGCAGATGGGGCGCGACTATCCCAAGCTGGAGATCATCAAGCTGGAGCAGAACTACCGCTGCTCCAACCGCGTGCTGCGCGCGGCCAATGCGCTGATCGCCAACAACCCGCACGAGCACCTGAAGAAGCTGTGGAGTGACCAGGCCGACGGCGAACGCATCCGCGTGTGGGAGTGCCGCAACAGCGAACATGAGGCGGAAAAGGTTGCCGCCGAGATCGCCTTCGTGGCGCAGTCGCGCAATGTGCCGTGGAGTGATTTCTGCATCCTGTTCCGCGGCAACTTCCAGTCGCGTCCGCTGGAAAAGGCGATGCAGCTGCTGCGCATTCCCTACCACCTGACCGGCGGCACCATGTTCCTGGAACGCCAGGAAGTGAAGGACACGCTGGCCTGGCTGCGCCTGCTGGTGAACCCGGACGACGACACCGCGTTCATGCGTGCGGTGCAGTCACCCAAGCGCGACGTCGGTGCCGGCACGCTGGCCAAGCTGGCCGAGCTGGCGCAGGAGAAGGACATGCCGATGGCGCAGGCCGCCGAGGCGATCGGTGCCCTGCAGCAACTGCCCCCGCGCGCGGCCAACAGCCTGGCGCGCTTCACCGACATCCTGCGTGACCTGCGTGCACAGACCCAACAGGTCACTTCCGGCGACATGATCCGCAAGGTCGCCAAGGAATCCGGCCTGCTCAGCGAACTGCGCCAGCAGGCCAAGGAAGAGGCGAGTTACCAGCGCCGTGCCAACAACATCGAGGAACTGGCGCAGTGGTTCGAGGGGGGCCCGCGCGGTGCCACTGCCGCCGACCTGGCCGGCCAGCTGGCGCTGCTGTCGCGCAGCGACAAGGACGAGGGTGGCAACCAGGTGCGCATGATGACCATGCACGCCTCCAAGGGCCTGGAATTCCCGTACGTGTTCATCGTCGGCTGCGAGGATGGCGTGCTGCCGCACCAGGTCAGCCTGGACGAGGGCAACCTGCAGGAAGAGCGGCGCCTGCTGTACGTGGGCATCACCCGCGCCAAGATCCAGTTGTGGATGAGTTACAGCAAGCTGACCCGCAAGTTCGGTGAGCACGTGCGGTTGAAGCCGAGCCGGTTCTTCGAGGAGATTCCGGCGGAGGAGATCCAGCGCGATGGTGCTGATCCGGTGGCCGATGCGGTGCGCAAGAAGGAACGGGCGAGTGCGGGGTTGGCGGCGATCGAGGCGCTGTTCGATTGACCGGCGAACGGCGCAGCCCCTCGTGGCTGCCGCCGTTCGCAGC
>NZ_JASJSQ010000010.1:0-87491 GCF_030236855.1 Stenotrophomonas maltophilia group sp. Smal13 | reverse complement strand
GCTTACATGGACGTACTTGCAGCGTCCCCCGCACCCGGCCCCACCCCGCCATCCCCCAGGAACCCAGCTTTTGCTCCGGCTGTTGCTTCGGCGCTGGCTCTGGCCTCTGGCCTCTGCGGGTGCCGGGTGCAACCCGGCCGATACCCTCCCGGTGCTAGGCTGTGGCTACCGACAACCACGGAGGCGGGATGGGGGCGATCGTGTTGTTGCCGCTGTGCGTGGACGATGCCGCACTCGACCGCTGCCTGGCTGCGCTGGATGCCGGCACCGCGCCGGGAACCGCGGTCTGGCTGGCCGATGACGCGCAGACCGGCCCGCGTGCGCAGGCGGTGGTGGAGCATTGGTTGGCGCATACGCCACTGCAGGCCGAATACACCCGCCGCGCGCGGCCGTTGGGCGAGGTCGCCCATCTGGATGAGATGCTGCGCGCCTGCGAGGGCATGGACGTGGCGGTGCTGGCGCCGGACAGCGTGCCCGCGCCGGGCTGGCTGCAGCAGCTGCAGGATGCCTTCGCCCGCGACGCCGCCATCGCCACCGCAACCCCGTGGTGCAATGCCGGCGAAACCGCTGCATGGCCGCGGCTGGGCGAGATCAATCCGGAACCGGACGATCCGGCACTGCTGGCACACACCTGCGCCACATTGCCGGTGCTGCATCCGGAGCTGCCCTCGGCGGTCACCCACGCGGTACTGGTGCGCGGCAACGCGCGTCGCCGCGCCGGCGGCCTGGACGTGGACAGCTACGCCGGCTGGAACGCGGCACTGGTGGACCTGAGCCTGCGCATGGCTGGCCTGGGATGGCGCAACGTGCTGTGCGAGACCGCCTTCGTCAGCCGGGCAGGGGAGGCGGTCAGCCGTGATGGCGATCTCGAGGCCCTGGCCGCGCGCTGGCCGGGGTGGGTGCCACGGCTGGCTGACTTCCTCATGCACGATCCGCTGCATGGCCTGCGTGCCGACCTGCAGCAGCGCATGCGGCAGGCGATAATGCCGAAGGAACAGGGTGACCTGTTCGTCTCGTCTTCCGCGCCGGAGCCTCCTGCTTGAATGTTGCCATTGCCGCCATCGTCGTCACCTACCAGAGCGGCAGCACCATCGACGCCTGCCTCTCGCGTCTGCGCCAGGCGCAGGACGTGGCCGAGATCCGGGTGATCGACAATGGCTCGATGGATGGCACGCTGGATATCGTGCAGCGCCATGCCAGCCACGACCCGCGCGTGCGTTTCGTCGGCAATCCGGACAATCCCGGCTTTGCCGCCGCCAACAACCAGGGTGTGGCCGATTCGCACAGCCCATGGCTGGCCTTCATCAACCCGGACCTGATGGTCGAACCGGAGACGTTGGCCGCACTGCGCAGCCGCGCGGAAGGACTGGGCGACTGCCTGCTCGGTGTCGAGCAGGTGGACGAGCAGGGCCATGCCGACGAAGCCGTGCGCCGCCGCGACCCGGATTTCCTGATGATGCTGCGCTCGCCGGGCAAGGGCTCGAAGCTGGCGGTGCCGCGTGACCCGCAGCAGGCGCTGCAGCGGGTGCCGGCGCTGTCCGGTGCGCTGCTGATGATGCCGCGTGCATTGTTCGACTGCATCGGAGGTTGGGACGCCGGCTATCGCCTGCATGCCGAAGACCTGGACCTGTGCCGGCGTGCACGCGAAGCCGGAGCAGTGGTGGCGATCGCCAATGACCTGCAGGTCACCCACGTTCGTGGCGTCTCCAGCCGCTCGCGGCCGTTCTTCGTGGAATGGCACAAGCACAAGGGCCTGTGGCGCTATTTCCAGAAGTTCGAGGCCAGGCAGCGTTCGCTGCCGGTGCGGGTAGCGGTGTGGGGCGCGATCTGGGCGCACGCGCTGATGCTGGTGCCGAAGCTGCTGCGCAAGGCGCTGTAGCGCCGCAAGAGCATCCACGCATGGCGTGGATCTACCAATGTTGTTTCCCGTGAGCTGAGTGTGGCCGCAGGCACCCCGGTTCACCCTGCCGGGCGCATAATCCGCCCCATGCCTATCATCCAGTCCCTGCTCGACACCGACCTGTACAAGTTCACCATGATGCAGGCGGTGCTCCACCAGCACCCCGGCGCCCAGGTGCAGTACCGGTTCAAGTGCCGCACGCCCGGCATCGACCTGGCCCATTACATCGACCAGATCGACGAAGAGATCGACCACCTGTGCAGCCTGCGTTTCAGCGACGCGGAGCTGGACTACATGCGTGGCCTGCGCTTCGTGAAGCCGGACTTCGCCGATTTCCTCGGCCTGTTCCACCTCGACCGCAAGTACATCCAGCTGCGCGCATCGAAGACCGTGCCCGGCGAGATCGAACTGGACATCACCGGGCCCTGGCTGCACACCATCCTGTTCGAAGTGCCGCTGCTGGCGATCATCAACGAAGTCTGGTTCCGCAACACCACCACCGCCGACTTCGCCGAGGGCGAGCGCCGCCTGCAGGCCAAGGCCGCGCTGCTGCGTGATACCCCGGGGTTCGAGCAGTGCCGCATCGCCGACTACGGCAGCCGCCGCCGCTACTCGCGTGACTGGCATGCCCGTCTGCTGCCGCTGCTGCGCGATGCGCTCGGCCCGCAGCTGGTCGGCACCAGCAACGTGCACTTCGCCCGCCTGTACGGCATGACCCCGCACGGCACGATGGCCCATGAGTACCTGCAGGCATTCCAGGCGCTGGGCCCACGCCTGCGCGATTCGCAGGTGGCGGCACTGGAGTCGTGGGCACGCGAGTATCGCGGCGACCTCGGCATCGCGCTGTCCGACGTGGTCGGCCTGGATGCGTTCCTGCGCGACTTCGACATGTACTTCTGCAAGCTGTTCGACGGCGTCCGCCATGACTCCGGCGATCCGTTCGACTGGGGCGACCGCATGCTGGCCCACTTCCAGCAGCGCCGGGTGGATGCACGCAGCAAGGTGCTGGTGTTCAGCGATGGGCTCGACATCGCCAAGGTGATGCGCCTGTACGACTACTTCCGTGGTCGCTGCCAGGTCGCCTTCGGCGTCGGCACCCACCTGACCAATGATCTGGGGCCAACGCCGCTCAACATCGTCATCAAGATGGTCCGCTGCAACGGCCAGCCGGTGGCCAAGCTCAGCGATTCGCCGGGCAAGAGCATGTGCGACGACCCGGGCTACCTGGCCTATCTGCGCCAGGTCTTCGAGCTGCCGCCGGCGTAAACACGTCGGCTTGCAGCACGCCGGCTTACAGGTAGTCGACCACCACCAGGTAGGCGCCCTGCAGCGGCTGCTGCTTCGAAGCCTGCACGCTGTAACGCTCGGAGAAGGCGATATCGCCGGCGCGCATCGCGCTGGCCGACACCGACAGCTTCTGGCCCTGGCGCTTGCCGTCGCGCAGCGTCGCGGCCTGGCCATCGGCCAGCGCCGTCACGGCCACCGTCGAGCCCTTGGCCGAGGGCGGGCAGGCGGCCAGGCTCAGCTCACCCTGGGACAGGTTCGTCGTGCAGCCCGGCTCGGCGATACGGCCGCTGAAACGGATGCTGCCGCTGCTGGCCTGGGCCAGCGCACTGACGGACATCAGGGCCACACACAGCAGAATGGAGTTCCTCATGACACGTTCTCTGGTTCGGTGTGTCCTAGTTAGCGACAGGTTCGATCCGTCTTTAATAGGACAAATCCGAATCTGCTAGGGCCATCACCAAGAAAGAGTGATGCGCATCAAATAAGGCGATTTCCACCTGAAAAAAGCCTGTTTTCGCGCATGCCGAACGCGCCACGGGAAGCGTCATGCAGGGTCGTTTGTGACCTGATCGCCTTGCCGTCAAATCCCCCACGCCCGCCGGGCTCTCATTCCGCCTACCACGTCACATTTGAGGCGTCAATGAATTGGCGTTCAGAAAAATAATGAGACTTTCATCACAGTTGTGCCTATACTTGCGTCACGGATTCAGGGGAAGGTATGTCCGAGTCCGGCCACAGGTGAGACGCAAGGATGGGTCTTGATAGCCCGGCAGTGCTCCTTGCTTCCTCCTCTACTTCTCATCTCTTCAGTAGGGTTAGGTAAAAGCGAATGCACAAGATCAATATCATCGCCGCTCTGATGCTGGCCGCCGCTCCGCTGGCCGCCAACGCCGCCGACGGCACCATCACCTTCAACGGCAAGGTGACCGACAAGACCTGCACCATCTCGACCCCGGGCGGCAAGGACTTCGCCGTCAACCTGCCGACCGTGTCCAAGAACACCCTGGCCACCGCCGGTGCCGTTGCGGGCCGTACCCCGTTCGCCATCAACCTGAGCAAGTGCAGCGCCGGCAACGTCGCCACCTACTTCGAGCCGGGTTCCACTGTTGACTTCAACAGCGGCCGCCTGGTCAACCAGGCTTCGGCCAACGCTGCCACCAACGTGCAGCTGCAGCTGCTGGGCTCGAACAACACGTTCCTGCCGATCAAGGCGGCTGGCCTCGGTCTGGCCCAGGAGAACTCGCAGTGGGTCACCGTCGGCACCGACGGCTCGGCCAATCTGAACTATTACGCTGAGTACTACGCCACTAACGCCGCCACCCCGGGCGACGTCACCAGCAGCGTCAAGTACACGATCATCTACAACTGATCGTAGTCGTACCCGCGCTGGCCGGCGTACGCGCCGGCCAGTGCATCGCGGCCCCTGGCCACATACCTCGAGCGTAGTACTTCCGATGAAAGCATTCTTTCCCCGGGCGCTGCTGCTGGCAGCGTTCACGCTGCCCTTCTGCCAGAACGCTCTGGCCGGCGTGGTGGTCAATGGCACGCGAGTGATCTATCCGGCGCAGGCGCGCGAAGTCACCGTGCAGGTCGACAACGTGGGCGATTCGCCGGCGCTGGTGCAGGCCTGGATCGACAGCGGCGACGCCAACCAGACCGCTGATACCAGCGATGCCCCGTTCGTGCTGACGCCGCCGATCGCGCGCGTCGAGCCGGGCCGCAGCCAGGCGCTGCGACTGATCTTCTCCGGCGCGCAGCTGCCGACCGACCGTGAGTCGGTGTTCTGGCTCAATGTGCTGGATGTTCCGCCGTCCCCGGACAACGCCGACAGCGGCGAACAGAATTACCTGCAGGTCGCGTTCCGTTCGCGCCTGAAGCTTTTCTACCGGCCGCAGGGCCTGAAGGGCGTCGCCAACGACGCGCCCGCAGCGCTGCGCTGGACCCGCACGGGCGACCGTCTGCGGGTGGAAAACCCGAGCCCCTTCCACGTCACTCTGGCCGAAGTACATGCCGTGACCGGCAGCAGTGAAAAGGCCGTCGAGGACAAGGGCGCGATGGTCGCGCCCAAGCAGAGCCTGGAGTTCGCCGCACCGGCGGGCACCGACCAGGTCCGCTTCATCACCATCAACGACTACGGCGGCCGGGTGGAACACACCATCCGCCTCGGCAGCACCGGGGGCTGAACGCGCCGCGCCGGCCTTGCGCCTGCGCATCCCGCCACCGCCGCTGTGCGGCGAATTGAAGGAATGTCAGTGTGATCGGAAACAGATTGACATTGTCGATCCATCAGGCGCTTTGCCTGTTGGTTGCTGGCGTGGCCTGCCCAGGATGGGCGCTGGCTGCCCCGGCCAATCTCGGCGAACAGGCGCTGATGGCGCAGAGTGGTGCGGCCAATGCGCGTGCACCGGAATCGGCCCAGTTCAACTCCAGCTTCCTGTCTGGCCAGGCCAAGCAGGTCGATCTGGCGGCCTTCAGCAACGGCAACCCGATGGTGGCCGGCACCTACCGCGTCGACGTCTACGTCAACGGTGCCTGGCAGGGCCGTCGCGATCTGCAGTTCAAGGCCGATGCGCAGGGCCGTGTCGACGCCTGCCTGCCGCTGCCGATGCTGGAAGAAATGGGCGTGGACAGCGAAGCCGTGCTGCTGCAGCAGGATCCGTCCGTGCCGACCGACAAGACCAGCTGCGTGCCGGTCCAGCAGCGCATGGCCAATGCCTATGGTGTCTATGACAGCGGCAACCTGCGCTACGACCTGAGCATCCCGCAGGTGTTCCTGCGCCGTGAGGCGCGCGGTTACGTCAACCCGGCGTTGTGGGACCGCGGCATCAATGCCGGCTTCGTCGGCTACAGCTTCAATGCCATCGACAGCGACAGCCGTGTCGAAGGTGGCCAGCGCAACCGCAGTGCCTACCTCGGCCTCAACGCCGGCATGAACCTGGGTGGCTTGCAGTTCCGCCACGATTCGAACCTGACCTGGTCCGAGGGCGATGGCCGCCATTGGCAGAGCATCGCCACCTATGCACAGCGCGGCATCCCGCAGGTGCGCGGCATGCTCACCATCGGTGAGGCCTACACCACCGGTGAACTGTTCGACTCGATCGGTTACCGCGGTGCCAGCCTGGCCAGCGACGACCGCATGCTGCCCGATTCGCTGCGCGGTTACGCGCCGGTCGTGCGCGGCATCGCCGAGACCAACGCACGCATCGAAGTGCGCCAGAACGAGCAGCTGATCTACTCCTCCACCGTGTCGCCGGGCAGCTTCGTCATCGACGACCTGTACCCGACCGGCTACGGCGGCGACCTGGAAGTGAGCGTGATCGAGGCCGATGGCCGCCGCCGCGAATTCAAGGTGCCGTTCGGTTCGGTGCCGCAGATGCTGCGCGAAGGCGTGTCGCGTTACTCGCTGACCGCCGGCCAGGTGCGCAACAAACTGCTGGCCGATGAGCCGTGGCTGGTGCAGGGCACCTACCAGCGCGGTATCGGCAACCAGCTGACCCTGTACGGCGGCAGTGCACTGAGCGATGGCTACCTGTCGCTGCTGTACGGCGTCGGCCTGTCCACGCCGGTTGGCGCGTTCGCCGCCGACGTCACCCACGCACGTACGACGTTCGACCACTACGGCAACCACACCGGTGCCAGCGTGCGCTTGAGCTACAGCAACATGATCGGCGAGACCGGGACCAACCTGACCCTGGCCGCCTACCGCTATTCGACCGAAGGCTTCTACAGCCTGCAGGACGCGCTGTATGGCCGTGATTCGGACAAGCGCGGCATCGATCCGACCACCCGTGGCCGTCAGCGCAGCCAGTTCCAGGTAACGCTGAACCAGCCGCTGGGCCGTCGTGGCGGCGCGCTGTACGTGACCGGTTCGGTGCGTGACTTCTACGACCGTTCCGGCACCTCCAAGCAGTACCAGGTCGGCTACAACAACGCCTGGCGTTCGGTGAACTACGGTTTCTCGGCGCTGCGCACCGAAGAGGGCGTACTCGGTCGCTCGGATACCCAGTACCTGCTGTCGATGAGCGTGCCGCTGGGCCGTGGTACCCACCCTGTGTCGTTCAGTGCTGATCTTGGCGTGCGCGACCGCGGGGGCTACGACAACAGCCGCGTTGGCATCACCGGTTCGGCCGGTGTCGACAACAACTTCAGCTATGGCGCGGCCCTGTCCGATTCCCGCGAGGGTAGCACCACCGCGATCGGCAACGTCGAATACCGCAGCCGTTATTCCGCATTGAACGCCAGCTACAGCCACTCGCGTGACTTCCGCCAGGCGTCGGTCGGTGCCAACGGCAGCGTGGTCGTGCATCCGGGCGGCTTCACCTTCACCCCGCAGCGTGGCGACACCATGGTGCTGGTGGAAGCGCCGGGCGCACGCGATGCGATCGTCAGCAACGCCCCGGGCCTGCGCGTCGACGGCCGCGGCTACGCGGTGGTCCCGTACGTGTCGCCGTACCGCCTCAATACCGTCACCCTCGATCCGCAGGGCATGGCCCACGACGTCGAGCTGGAAAGTACCAGCCAGTCGATCGCGCCGTTCGCCGGTGCCATCAGCTACCTGCGCTTCGATACCCGCAAGGGCAACGCGCTGCTGATCCAGGTGCGCAACACCGATGGCCGCACCATGCCGTTCGGTGCGCAGGTCAAGGACGAGCAGGGCCAGCCGGTGGGCATGGTCAGCCAGGGCGGCCGCCTGTACGTGCGCAGTGACAAGAACCAGGGCAGCCTGCTGGTGGAGTGGGGCGCCGGCGCCGACCAGCGCTGCACCGTTGATTACCAGGTTCCGGCAGGCGCCGATGCGTCCAAGACCGGCTTCATCCCGCTGGAGGCAGCATGCCGATGATTTCTTCCCGTGGCCGTAAGCTGCTTGCCACCGTGGCCATCTTGGGAGGTATTACCCTCGCCAGCCCGGCGTTGGCAACCTGCTACATCACGCAGCAGGGTTTTGTCGCGCAGGACGTGCAGATGGACATGGGGCAGATCGTCATTCTGCCCAACCTGCCGGTCGGTGGTTTGATCAAGGAACTGATCGTGCCGATCAACCAGCGTAACAACATAGGCACATGTGATCGCTGGGGGGGCAGCGCCAATGGCCGCTTCGTCAACGCTGCACAACAGAATGCTGTGCCAGGTTTCAACGACGTCTATGCTACCGACGTTGCGGGGGTCGGTATCCGTGTCTATCGCGATTCCGGTTCCATCCAGACTTACTACCCGCATACTCTGCCACTGCCCGGCAATCGCACGTTGACACTCAATGGTGGGCGTTTCCGGGTTGAACTGATCAAGACGGCCGCGCAGACGGGGTCGGGCATCATCGCGCCCAACGGTCGCTTCACCACCTACTATCTCGACGGCGACGGCCCTGGCCGTCCGGAACTGACCTCCACCTTCAAGGGCTCGGGCACCACCGTGGTCAGCCCGACCTGCGAAGTGCAGGCGGGCAGTCGCAACATTGCCGTCGATTTCGGCAGCGTGCCCAACACCACGTTCACCGGTGTCGGTTCCAAGGCTGTAGATCGCGATTTCGAGATCCGCCTGAACTGCCAGGGCAGCAACGTTGCTGCCTACCAGAGCAAGATCGGCATCCGCCTCGACGCCGACCAGGACAGCTCGAACATGCCCGGCGTGCTGAAGCTGAGTGCGGCCACCAACAGCGCCACCCGTATCGGCATCCAGATGGTCCAGCGCGATGGCAGCACCGAGCGCGAAGTGCGTTTCGGCCAGACCGTCAACGTCGGCACCACCGTGCCGGGTACCAGTGTCATGGCGCTGCCGCTGCGTGCCCGCTATGTGCAGACCCAGGCCGGCACGGTGGGTGCAGGTGTCGCAAACGGCCAGGCCACCTTCACCATCCAGTACGAGTAAGGCGGCCGCAGGCCGCGCCACTGCTGCGTTCCACCGCAACGTCGCCCGTTCCACGGGCGGCGTTGACTGCGTCTTGATCTTCCAACGATGAAGATCAATGCCACGACGCACGTACCATCATTCGAATGTGATGTACGTCGCGATTTTGGAGTTTCCTCATGAGGTGACCGTCTCCTGCCTGCGGGTGTTGGACGGGAACGCCGAAAGGATCCAGACGTGGCTACAGCTCCTGGCATTCCCTCGCGCCGGCCTTTCGGAGCGCTGCGATGAAGGTCCTGTCGGTGTTCGGCACGCGACCGGAAGCGATCAAGATGGGGCCGCTGGTAAGGGCCTTGGCGGAGGCTGCGGACATCGAATCGGTGGTCTGCATCACCGGCCAGCACCGGGCGATGCTGGACCAGGTGATGTCGCTGTTCGCGATCACCGCCGACCATGACCTCGATGTCATGGTGCCCAACCAGACGCTCAATGGCCTGTGTTCCAAGCTGTTCGAACGGCTTGACGCGCTCTACACGCAGGTTCGCCCGGACCGGGTACTGGTGCACGGCGATACCACCACGGCGATGACCGCCGCACTGGCCGCGTTCCACCACCGCATTCCGATCGGTCACGTCGAGGCCGGCCTGCGCACCGGCGACATCAACCGGCCGTGGCCGGAGGAAATGAACCGGCGGGTGATCGATGTGGTCGGCCACCAGCTGTACGCGCCCACGCCCAGCTCGCGCGCCAACCTGGCCGGTGAACACCTGGGCGGGCAGATCCTGGTCACCGGCAATACCGTCATCGATGCCCTGCAGCAGACCGTAGAGCGGCTGGATGCCGACCCGGCGCTGCGTGCGCGGGCTGACGAACCCTTCCACATGCTTGACCCCGATCGTCGCCTGCTGCTGGTCACCGGCCACCGTCGCGAGAGCTTCGGCCAGGGCTTCGAGGACATCTGCCGTGCACTGGCCGAACTGGCCCGGCGGCCGGACCTGCAGGTGCTGTATCCGGTGCATCTCAACCCGAACGTGCAGGGCCCGGTCAACGCCCACCTCGGCCATCTCGACAACGTGCACCTGGTACCGCCGCAGGACTACCTGCGCTTCGTGCGCCTGATGCAGCGCGCCGACGTCATCCTCACCGACTCCGGTGGCGTGCAGGAAGAAGCGCCTGCGCTGGCCAAGCCCGTGCTGGTCATGCGCGACGTCACCGAACGCCCGGAGGCGGTCGAGGCCGGAGTGGTGACGCTGGTCGGCACCAGGCCCTCGCGCATTGTCGAGGCGGTCAACGCGGCACTGGCACAACCACCGCACCCGACCCGCTTCGATCCCGACGCCAGCCCCTACGGCGATGGCCGTGCCAGCGCGCGCATCGTCGCCGCCCTGCGTGGCACGCCCCTTCCCGAATTCTCGCCCGGCCTCCGCAACAGCGGTGCCGCCCACTCCCATCCACGCGAAGTGACGCCATGACCCAGACCGGCCGCTCTCCCCTGTTTGCATCCGCCGCCGCGTTCGTCCTGTCGGGCGTGGTTGCCAGTGCCCATGCCGCCGACAGCGTCGCCGGCCAATTCGCCGAATGGAGCGGCGACAGCACGGTCAACCGGCAGATGACCTTGCGTGAACTCGGTTTCCGCCAACCGCTGGTGCTCAGCGGGCAGGAGAGCCAGCGCGAGGTCTACCTGCCGGTGCCGGCCGGCGTCGCCACCCGCGATGCGCAGCTGCAGCTGGACGGGCGCTATGTGCGCGGCCACGCCGGGCGCACTTCCGGCCTGTGGTCGGTCGATGGCGATCCGATCGCCGCGCGCTCGATCACCGACGCGCAGGGCGACGCCAGCCAGCTGCTGGCCATTGATGGCGAACCTCGCCAGAACGGCTTCGTGCGGGTCGGCGTCGGCTGGTGGTCGATCGTCTCCGACTACCAATGTGCCGACCAGAGCGCGCCGGCCAACGTGTTGCGGCTGTCGCCGGACTCGCGTTTCAGCTACCGCTTCGACGGCCGCGCCGTGGACACCGTGGCCAAGGCCTGGGGTGCGCTGCCACCGCAGGTGCGCCTGCTGGTGGACGGCAAGGCGCTGCAGGCGCCGGCCTACGATGCCGCCTGGCGCGTCGGTACCGCGTTGCAGGCCGGTGGCAAGCAGGTGCAGGTGGTGGCGCTGCCCAAGGTCGGTGACAGTGTCGACCTGGCCGGCATCAGCATCCCGGCCAGCCTGCAGGGCGTGCCGGCCTACGCTGCGCTGGCGAGGGGCGAGCGTGCGCATGCGATCAAGGACCTGGCCGAAGTGGGCGCGCTGCTGTCGCTGCGTGACAGCGGGCCCTTGGCCGCTGACGTGATGATCGGCAGTGATGCGCTGTGGGCCGGCGTACGCGCGGCACTGGACGCGCTGGCCGTACAGGTTGCGGCTACGGGTGCCGATGCGGGCGCTGCCTTCGCGGCGTGGCGCGGTACCGATATGGGCGGCCTGGAAAAGCCCACGGCCAACGCATCGGTCAGCGTGGTCGCCGTTGCTGGCCGTCCGACGCTGGTGGTCGACCCGGCGGCGGCGGGCAAGGTCGCCGGGTTGTTCGCCGAACAGTGGCGCAGCTATGCGCTGGGCCGCAGCCTGCAGGTCAGCGCGGCGGGAACACCGAAGCTGGACGGAGACCAGGTGCTGCTGAGCCGGCTCGGCAACATCGCCGGTACGATGGATGTGGTCACCCGCGCGGACCGCAGTGCCACCTTCGACCTCGGCGCGCTGTCGGCCGATGGGCGCCTGCCCGAGGAAGTGGTGATCGATGTCTCGGCGGCGCCCAACGCCGCCGGGCAGGGCGCGGTGGCCACGATCCATTTCAACGATTACCTGCTGGGCGGCAAGGTGTTGTCGGCCAATGGCCAGCCGCAACGGCTGGTGGCCAAGGTGCCGGCCTACGCGCTGTCGGCGCGCAACGAGATCCGCGTCAGCTTCCTGCGCCAGCCGGCACGACCTTATTGCCACGATCCCGCCACCGCCTATCCGGTCTCGATCCTGCCCAGCAGCCACCTGACCCTGGCCAAGCGGTCGCTGGGCAGTGATTTCGTCGGCGCCAGCAGTCAGCTGTCGCGCGGCAACCAGGTGTTCGTGCCTGCCACGTGGCTGCAGGATGCACCGGCATCGCTGCGCAAGGTGATTGCGGTGGCCAGTGCAGTGGGTGCCTCGCCGGAGGCGTCGGAACTGAAGGTGGTCGATGCCGGTGCGGCGGTCAGCCCGGGTGCGCCGTGGCTGGCGTTCGGTGTGGCGCCATCGGGTGTCGATGTGGCCGGCCTGAAGGACGGTCATCTGCTGATCGGCGGGAAGCCGCAGCCGCTGCTGGATGTCAGCGGGTTGGATCGTGCCGCGGTGGTGCAGGTCGGCACCTCCGGCGGCCAGCTCGGCGTGCTGTACAGCGACCTGGGCGCACAGGCACCGCCGTTCGGCGCACCGTTCCGGCTGCTGCGCGGTGATCTCGCCGTGCTCGACGGCAGTGATGCCGTGCGCGAATTCGACCGCCAGGATCCCTATGGCACGCGTATCGCGCAGGACGGCAATCCGCAATCGAAGTGGGAACGGCACATGGTCTGGTTGCTGCTGCTGGTCGGCGTGATCGTGTTCGCGCTGCTGGCCGCCCGCGTTACCCAGGTGCGCCGCCGCAAGTCCGCCAACACAGGGCACTGATCCACCGTGGACGGTCTGTTCTGGAACATCCAGCTGGCCAACTACTACGCTGCCCTGGAAACCACGGCGGCGGCGGTGGCCGTGCTGATCCTGATCTCCAGCCTCGATGACCTGTTCATCGATGTCTGGTACTGGGTGCGTGAGAGCTGGCGGGCGCTCACCATCAAGCGTCGCGAGGCGTACCGGCCACTGAGCCAGGAAGACCTGCTGCAGCGGCCGCAACAGCCGCTGGCGATCATGGTGCCGGCGTGGATGGAGTACGACGTCATCGCGCAGATGGTGGAGAACATGATCAACGTACTCGACTACCGCGAGTACGTGGTGTTCGTCGGCACCTATCCCAACGACCAGCAGACCATCGACGAAGTGGAGCGCATGCGCCGCCGCTACAAGCGCCTGCGCCGCGTGGAAGTGCCGCATGACGGGCCGACCAGCAAGGCCGACTGCCTGAACTGGCTGATCCTGGCCATCTTCGATTACGAGAAACGCCACGACATCGAGTTCGCCGGGGTGATCCTGCACGACAGCGAGGACGTGCTGCACCCGATGGAACTGCGCTTCTACAACTACCTGCTGCCGCGCAAGGACATGATCCAGTTGCCGGTCACCTCGCTGGACCGCGAGTGGTACGAACTGGTGGCCGGCGTCTACATGGACGAGTTCGCCGAATGGCATGCCAAGGATCTGGTGGTGCGCGAAAGTGTTTCCGGCATGGTGCCGTCGGCGGGCGTCGGCACCTGCTTCTCACGGCGCGCGCTGCTGGCACTGAGCGCGCAGACCGACAACCAGCCCTTCAACACCGACAGCCTCACCGAGGACTACGACGTCGGTGCGCGGCTGGCTGCGATGGGGATGCAGTCGATCTTCGCCCGCTTCCCGGTGCAGTTCCGCGTGCGTCGCCCGTCCTGGTTCGGCTGGGGCCCGGTACGCGAGCGCACCCAGCAGATGGCGCTGTGCGTGCGCGAGTACTTCCCCGACAACTTCCGCGCATCGTACCGGCAGAAGGCGCGGTGGGTGCTGGGCATCGGCCTGCAGAGCTGGGAGTCGCTGGGCTGGCGCGGCTCGCTGGCCACCAAGTACCTGCTGGCGCGCGACCGCAAGGGCATCATCACCTCGTTCGTCAGCATCATCGCCTACGTCATCTTCCTGCAGCTGCTGCTGTTCTGGCTGTTGAAGATGACCGGGCTGTGGACGATGCAGTTTCCCAGCGTGTTCCAGGCCGGTACCTGGCAGATGAACGTGGCGCTGCTGACCACGGCGGCGCTGGCGACCCGCGTCGTGCAGCGCTTCTACTTCGTCAACCGGCTGTATGGCTGGGAGCATGCGCTGATGTCGATCCCGCGCATGGTGGTCGGCAACATGATCAATTTCATGGCCACCGCACGCGCGTGGAAGGTGTTCCTGGCCTACCTGCTGTTCGGCAAGCGCATGGTCTGGGACAAGACCATGCACGACTTCCCGGATGCGGCGCAGCTGGTGCAGACCCGCAAGCAGCTCGGTGAGCTGTTGAGCACCTGGCAGGCGGTGGAACCCGAACGCCTGCAGCAGGCGCTGGATCAGCAGCAGGCAGGCCGCCAGCAGCCGTTGGGCCGCATCCTGCTCACCCAGGGCTGGCTGGATGATGAAACGCTGGCCGAGGCGATCGCCTTCCAGGGCGACCTGCCACGCGCGGTCATCGACGTGGACTACCTGCGCGCCTGCCAGTTCCCGGTCAGTGCCGATGCCTGCGTGCAATGGCGCATGCTGCCACTGCCACCGCGCCAGCAAGGCACCCTGCGGCTGGCCGTGGCCAGCCCATTGCCCGAAGAGGCGTTGGCACTGCTGAAGCAGGAAACCCGCAGCGAGCACGTTGAACAGAGCATCGCCCGCGAAAGCGAAATCAACGCGGGCCTGCGCCTGATCGGCGGCGACCGGCAGTGGCACCTGGACAACGTGCCCTTGCTGGGTGACCTGCTGGTGGAGATGCGCCTGATCGACCACGCGCGGTTCGAGATCGCACTGGACGACTACATGCCGCAGCGCGACGGCCGTATCGGCGATTACCTGGTGAAGCAGGGCATCACCACCGAGGAGGCCGTGGCCCAGGCCATGCAGGAACAGCGCCGGCGTGCGGCCACGCTGCAGTCACCGCCTCCCGGAGCCTTGCCGGCATGAAGACCACGCTGCTGTCCACCGTCATTGCTGTCGCGTTGGCCACGGCCAGCGTATCGGTACAGGCCCAGGCCGATGCGCAGCTGCCATTGTCTGGAGCTGCCTACCGTATCGCCGAACAGGCGTTTGCCGCCTATGAGCGTGGTGACTACCGAGCGGCGTACCAGCAGTCCACTGAAGCGATCCGGCTGCGCCCGGATGTGGTGCGGCTGCGCCTGCTGCAGATCTATGCGCTGCAGAAGCTCGGGCGTGGCGCAGAAGCGCAGCAGCAGGCGCGGCGTGCGCTGGACGCGGGGATGAAGGATCCGGCCTTGCCGGCGCTGGCGGCTGCCACCGCTGCACGTAGCGCGGCAACCGGAGGCGAAGGTGCGCGCACGACATCCCCATCGCGTCCGGTCGGCAGCGCCGCAGACCGCAGCAGGCAGCAGGCCTACGCGCTGGCCACCGAGGCGTACGCGGCCTATGACGCCGGGCGGATGGGAGAGGCGGCCAGCAAGGCCGAGCAGGCGTTCCGACAGCAGCCGAAACAGGGCGCATGGGCCCTGCTGTGGGTGGCGGCACTGGAGGCACAGCAACAGCCCGAACAGGCCGACGCCGCCATCGGCACCGCGCTGCAGCTGGGTGCACCGAATGCCGAGGCGCTGCGCACGCGGCGCGTGGCATTGGGTCGCCAACGCGCCCTGCTGCAGGCCCAGCAGGCCTATCAATCGCTGTCCGCAGGCGAGGATGCCGCCGCCATTGAGCATGCACACGCTGCCGTGGAACTGGCCCCCGACGTGGCTTCATACCGGCTGCTATTGATCACCGCGCAGCTGCAGGGCGATCAGCTGGCCGACGCTGAGCACAGTGCTGATCAGGCGTTGCAGGCCGACGGCCAGGATCTCAATGCACGGGTGATGCGCGGCTACCTGCGCCAGCGCCAGGGCAGTTCACTGCGGGCCAATGAGGATTTCGATGCGGCACTCGCCACGCCCGGGTCATCCATGCAGCAGCGCAACGTGCGTCTGCTGGCGGTGGATGCAGCGCTGGCCGCAGGTGATCGGATACGCGCAGCTGCACTGCTGGCACCGTTGCAGGCGGCGGTACCGCCAGCTGAAGGCGATGCACGGACACGGCAGCTTCTGCAGCAGGGCATCGAGCAACGCAGCCGGGCGATCCGCTCCAGTCGCGAGCTTCCGCGTATGAGCGCGCAGACCTATCCGGCGCCGTTCCAGCACTGCCAGTCGGGCGACACAGGCAATGTCTGCGAGTTGATGCCGGCCGACCTGCAGGGCGACGGCGGTGCCGCACAGCGTGCCTATGCTGCCTACGCGCGCGAGGACTACGCCGATGCCATCGGTGAGGCACGGCAGGCCGTGCAACTCGCACCGGACGACGCGAACCTGCAAGCCCTGCTGACCACCACGCTGGCAGCGGGCAACCGCGCACAGCAGGACGAAGCACGGCAGCGCCTGGATGCGGCACTGGCACAGCGTCCTGACGATGCGGAGGCGCTGATGCAGCGCGGCTACCTCAACCAGAAGGCGCACGAACCTGCGCAGGCACTGGCCGACTTCCGTGCCGCCGAGGCCACCGGCAAGGCACCGAAAAGCGTGGTGCTCGACCAGGCCTACGCCAGCGCAGCCAACGGCGATCATCCGCAGGCGGTGTCACTGCTGCGTAGCGCCATCGACCGCGCCGACGTCGGTGAGCTGCCGCTGGATGAGCATCAGCGCTACAACGTGCGCAATGCCATCGCCAACTATTCACGCGAGTGGGGCGTGGTCGCCTCGGCGGGTTTCCGGGGTGCGCGCCAGGCCGCGACCAATGTCGGCGGCGCAGCGATCAGCACGCCGGGTGATTCGGTGTTCAGTACGCTGGAGGCGTTCTGGCGGCCACCAGCGTTCAATGACCAGCATGGCACGCTGGAGCTCTACGCACGCCTGCTCAACACGCTGTACGACGAGGGCGGCACCTACGAGTCGATCCGTGCGGTGGATCCGTGCACCGGCGAATCAACGCCGGATGCGCGTGCACGCGCCGAGCGCCTCAGTCATTCGCGCTCGACCACCGGCTGGCCGTCCACCATCGCCTCGTTCGGCCTGCGCTACGCCTTTGGCCAGACCGGTTTGAGCGCCGGCATCGAGCGCCGCCAGTTCCTCGGCAGCGCAACCCGCCAGGGTGAGGTCTACCCCGCATCGGCGGCCGTGCAGTGCCGCCTGCAGCTGGCACTGAACCGGCCACTGGAAGCCAGCACGCTGGCGCGCTACCGCTTGGCCAGCGGTTCCGGCGGCTGGATGTCCTACCTGACCTACGGCTATTACCACGGCACCGATCTGCGCACCGATGTGAACCAGTGGTGGATGGTCAGTGGCTATGCGCAGGGGGGATATACCTGGGACGACAACGGTGCCACCTTCACCCTCGACGCGCACGATGCCAACGGCACGCCGGTGCGGCGGATCGGCGATGCCAACGGGCGCCTGCATCGCGAACAGTGGTTCGCTGCCGGTGAACTGCGTGCTGGCCGCAGCTTCCGTTTCGGCGCCGGGCAGACCCACTGGGTGGTCACGCCGTATGTGGTGGTGGGGGCGGACTGGCTCGACCAGCGCTCGCGCGTGCGCGATATCCGTTACCCGCTGTTCCCGGCACAGTCGTTTGCGCTCAACGATACGCAGCGCAGCTGGTCACTTGGCGCAGGACCGGGCGTGGGCGTGCGCTACTGGTTCCGCGAGGACCACTACAACACGCCGCGCTCCTACCTGGACCTGACCGTGCAGTACCGCTTCGCGATCGGCGGCGGTGATACGCAGCGCGCCAAGGGCCTGTTCGCCACCGCCATCCTCTACTACTGAGGCAGGCCCCAGCGTCGCCGCAGCGCTGCGGCCTGCGGTGTGTCCTGGGTCAGCCATGGCTCCAATGCATAGACCAGCACGTGCTGTGCGCCGCTGTCGCGTGCCCATGCCAACTGCCGCTGGATGCGTGCGGCATCGGCCGTTTCGCCCTTGAATCCGCTGCCGTCGGCGGGGCCGCCGGGCAGTTCGCGGAACAGTTCAACGATCGCATCGAAACCGATGCCGTTGGCATGGAGATGATCGAGCAGCGGTTGCATCTGCTGCACGTTGCCGGCGCCGGCCACCCCCACGCCGTCCTGCACCATGGGCCGCAGCGCTGCCTGTGCCAGCACTGCCTGCCACAGCGTGACCAGGCTGCCGTCGGTCTGCAGGCGGCTGAAGTAGCAGGACATCGCGCAGTCACCACCGCGTGCGCTGGCGGCCTGCACCAGGCCGTGCAGCCACTGTGCCAGCCACTGCTGGCGTGCCGGATCGGCCCAGTGGTACTGCTCCAGTTCGTAGGGCAGGTACCAGCCCCCGAAGGCGGGTTGCTGCGCCCAGGGCGCCTGTGCCAACCACTGGCGTGCGTGCGCCAGGCTGTCGGCCAGGAAGGCCTGCAGCGTGGCATCGTCGGCACCAATGGCCTGCCACCAGCGTTGCTGGAAGGGCAGGCCGACGCGGATGCGGATGTCGTTCTCGCTGGCGGCGGTGAACAGCTGCCGCAGGCTGCTGTCCGGCAACGACCAGTCGCCATCGCTGCCGCCGACGATGCCGGTCCACTGCAGTACCAGCTGCCGGCAGCCCAACGTACGTGCAAGCTTCAAGGATCGCTGCCAGTCGGCCAGGCCCCACTGCAGGTGGCTGCGCCACGGCTGCAGGAAGGTGCCATCGACCTGCACCGGCAACGAGCAGCCGGGCAGGGTGGTCAGCGCAGCGGCCAGCGGTGCCAGCACTGCCGCACGCAGCAGCCGGCGGCGCAACGGCGAAGACGGATCCGCGGGAAGGTCAGGCCGAACCATGCCCGCATCATCCCAGAGCACCGTGCGCAGCAGGTGAACCAGCGCCCGGTAGCGCCGGCCGCTGGCCGCTGGCCGAAGCGTGCTCTGGTAGTGCCGGCCGCTGGCCGGCACCGCCCAACGCTTACTCCAATGCGTAGCGCAGGGTAAACAGCACCGCCACCAGCCACACCGCCGGATGCACTTCGCGCCAGCGCCCGGTACCGGCCTTCAGTGCGGCATAGGCGATGAAGCCGAACGCCAGGCCATTGGCGATGGAGTAGGTGAACGGCATCGCCAGCGCGCACAGTGCCGCCGGCACCGATTCGGTCAGGTCGCTCCAGTCCACTTCCACCAGCTCACGCAGCATCAGCCCGGCCACGAACAGCAGTGCTGGCGCAGTGGCATAGCTGGGCACCATCGCCGCCAGCGGCGAGAACAGCAGCGCGGCCAGGAACAGTGCCGATACCACCAGTGCGGTCAGGCCGGTACGGCCACCTACCTGCACGCCCGAGGCGCTTTCGGCAAACGCGGTGGTACTGCTGGTACCGAGCATCGAGCCGGCCACGATCGCGGTGCTGTCGGCCAGCAGCGCACGGCCGAAGCGCTTCTGCGCGCCCGGAAGTTTCAGCAGGCCGGCGCGACCGACCACGCCGTACAGCGTGCCGGTGGCATCGAACACTTCCACCAGCACGAATACCAGCACCACCTGCAGCAGCACCGCGATCGGCGCACCGCCGTCATGGTGCAGCAGGCCCGGCAGGTCCAGCTGCAGGAAGGTGGGTGCCAGGCTCGGCGGCAGCGAGACCAGACCCTGGTACTGCACGTCGCCCAGCGCCCAGCCGGCGCCGGTCACCGCCAGGATGCCGATCAGGATCGCGCCACGGATGCGACGCGCTTCCAGCACCGCGATCAGCAGGAAACCGGCCAGCGCCAGCAGCGGCGGCGCCGTGTTCAACGGGCCCAGCGCCACCAGCGTGTCTTCATTGCCGACGATCACGCCGGATTTCTGCAGCGCGATGATCGCCAGGAACAGGCCGATACCGGCCACGATGGCCGAGCGCAGCGATGACGGAATACCCGACACCAGCCACGCACGCACGCCGGTCAGCGACAGCACCAGGAACACCAGGCCGGAGATGAACACCGCGCCCAGTGCCTGCTGCCACGGCAGGCCGGCAGCGCCGACCACAGTGAAGGCGAAGAACGCGTTCAGGCCCATGCCGGGCGCCATGCCGACCGGGAAGTTGGCGGCCAGCGCCATCACCGCCGAACCCAGTGCAGCCGCCAGGCAGGTGGCCACGAACACCGCGCCCGCATCCATGCCGGTGGTGCCGAGGATCTCGGGATTGACGAAGACGATGTAGGACATCGTCAGGAAGGTGGTGACACCGGCCAGCAGCTCGGTGCGCACGGTGGTGCCGTGCTGCTGCAGCTGGAACAGGCGCTCGAACAGGGACATGGGGGAATCTCGCGACAATAATGCGTCACGACCAACGGTCGTGACCTACCCGAATGCAGAACGTGGGTGCCGACCGTTGGTCGGTACGCTTCACAGCGTCACCACCAACGGTGGCGACCTACCAAAAGGAGAAAGGCCGCGCGAGCGCGGCCTTTCCTGTTGCCTTACTTCAGCGCCTTGAAGCGCAGGCGCTTCGGCGCAGCGTCGTCGCCCATGCGGCGGCGCTTGTCCTCTTCGTACTCGCGGTAGTTGCCCTGGAAGAACTCCACGTGCGAGTCGCCTTCGAACGCCAGGATGTGGGTCGCGATGCGATCCAGGAACCAGCGGTCATGCGAAATGACGAAGGTGTTGCCCGGGAACTCCAGCAGCGCATCTTCCAGCGCACGCAGGGTTTCGATGTCCAGGTCGTTGGACGGTTCGTCGAGCAGCAGCACGTTGCCACCCTGCAGCAGGGTCTTGGCCATGTGCAGGCGGCCACGCTCACCACCGGACAGCGAACCGACCATCTTCTGCTGGTCCTGGCCCTTGAAGTTGAAGCGGCCGATGTAGGCGCGCGACTGGATCTCGATGCCGTTGATGTTGAGGATGTCCAGGCCGCCAGCGATTTCCTGGAAGACGTTGTGGTTGCCTTCCAGCGCGTCGCGGCTCTGGTCCACGTAGGACAGCTTCACGGTCGGGCCGACCACGATCTCGCCGGTATCCGGCTTTTCCTGGCCGGTGATCATCTTGAACAGGGTCGACTTACCGGCACCGTTCGGGCCGATGATGCCGACGATGGCGCCGGCCGGCACCAGGAAGCTCAGGTTGTCGAACAGCAGGCGGTCGCCGAACTTCTTGGAGACGTTCTTGAACTCCATCACCGCATTGCCCAGGCGCTCGCCCGGCGGGATGAAGATTTCATTGGTCTCGTTGCGCTTCTGGTAATCGACCGACTGCAGCTCTTCCAGGCGGGCCAGACGGGCCTTGCCCTTGGTGCGGCCGCCCTTGGCGTTCTGGCGCGACCACTCCAGTTCCTTCTGGATCGCCTTCTGGCGAGCCTTTTCCTGGTTGTCTTCCTGCTTCAGGCGTTCATCCTTCTGGGTCAGCCAGTCGGTGTAGTTGCCCTTCCACGGAATGCCGCGGCCGCGGTCCAGTTCCAGGATCCACTCGGCGGCGTTGTCCAGGAAGTAGCGATCGTGGGTGACCGCCACCACGGTGCCGGTGTAGCGCGCCAGGAACTGTTCCAGCCATTCCACCGACTCGGCGTCGAGGTGGTTGGTCGGTTCGTCGAGCAGCAGCATGTCCGGCTTCTGCAGCAGCAGGCGGCACAGCGCTACGCGGCGCTTTTCACCACCGGACAGCTTGCCGACCACGGCATCCCACGGCGGCAGGCGCAGCGCATCGGCGGCCACGTCCAGCTGGTTCTCCAGGGTGTGCGCGTCGCCAGCGGCCAGGATCGCCTCCAGGCGCTCCTGTTCCTTGGCCAGCGCGTCGAAGTCGGCGCCTTCCTCGGCGTAGGCCAGGTACACCGCGTCCAGCGCGGCCTGGGCCTGCAGCACTTCGCCCACGCCTTCCTCGACCGCTTCACGCACGGTCTTGGTCGGGTCCAGTTCCGGTTCCTGCGCCAGGTAGCCGACCTTGATGCCCGGCTGCGGGCGGGCTTCGCCCTCGAAATCGGTGTCCACGCCGGCCATGATCTTCAGCACGGTGGACTTGCCGGCGCCGTTCAGGCCCAGCAGGCCGATCTTCGCGCCCGGGAAGAAGGACAGCGAGATGTCCTTGATGATCTGCCGCTTGGGCGGGACCACCTTGGACACGCGGTTCATGGTGTAGATGTATTGCGAGGACATGCGGTCTCCGTAGGCGCGGCCCTGCGCCCGACCCGTCACGGGAACATCCCGTTGCGGCAGCGGGCACAGACTGAAATGGAATACCGCCAATTATAGCCGGAACCGGTTCCGGGCCGCGCCCGGGCAGGGGCGCCGGGCTGGCCGCGGCCTGAATACCCGGTCACAGTCCTGTAGCGGGAAGCGTTTCCAGCCGGAAACGGTTCAGATCGGGTGCGCAATATGGGCTCACCACCCACCCGAGCAGAGGTCTGACATGCGCATCAATCGAGTAATGGCCGGCGCCGTGGCCCCGGCCTTCGCCGACAACGACCACCGCCGCGACCATGATCGCCGCGAGTGGCGCGAGGACCGCCGCGAGTGGCGCCAGGATCGCCGTGACTGGGAGCGCGACCGCCGCGAGGCCCGGCGCGACTACCGCCAGGATCGCCGCGAGTGGCACCGCGACCATGACCGCTACTACCGCCCGGCACCGCCGCGTGTGGTGTACCGCCCGGCCTATGGCCCGGGCTACGGCTGGAAGGTCGGCCATCGCTACCGCGACTACTACCGTGGCCCGGTCTATGTGGTGAACGACTACCCGCGCTATCACCTGCGTCGCCCGCCGTATGGCCACCACTGGATCCGCGATGACCGCGGCAACATGCTGCTGGTGGCCATCGCCACCGGTGTGATCGCCCAGTACGTGCTCAGCAGCCGCTGAGTCCGCAGCCACCTCCACGCATGGCGTGGATCTACCGGTACGCCGGTACAGCGCACTCGAAACCATACGGGGCCGGATTCCTTCGGGGATGCCGGCCCCGTCCGTTTCGGCCCCGGCAGGCCCGGTGCGGGGCTACAATCGGGGGCTGAGCCGTACCCCTTTTCCCTGCCTGCTGGAGTACCCGATGTTCCCGCGTGACGTCCGCATCGAATCCTACGATCCCGAACTGGCCAAGGCCATCGCCGCTGAGACCCAGCGCCAGGAAGACCACGTCGAGCTGATCGCCAGCGAGAACTACACCAGCCCGGCGGTGATGGAAGCGCAGGGCAGCCAGCTGACCAACAAGTACGCCGAAGGCTACCCGGGCAAGCGCTACTACGGTGGCTGCGAATACGTGGACATCGCCGAGCAGCTGGCGATCGACCGCCTGAAGCAGCTGTTCGGCGCCGACTACGCCAACGTGCAGCCGCACAGCGGCTCGCAGGCCAACCAGGCCGTGTACTTCGCTCTGCTGCAGCCGGGTGACACCATCCTCGGCATGAGCCTGGCCCACGGCGGCCACCTCACCCACGGTGCCAAGGTGAACGCCTCGGGCAAGCTGTTCAACGCCGTGCAGTATGGTGTGAACGACCAGGGCCTGATCGATTACGAAGAAGTCGAGCGCCTGGCCCTGGAGCACAAGCCGAAGATGGTCGTGGCCGGCTTCTCGGCCTACTCGCAGGTGATCGACTGGGCGCGCTTCCGCGCCATCGCCGACAAGGTCGGTGCCTACCTGTTCGTCGACATGGCCCACGTCGCCGGCCTGGTTGCTGCTGGCGTCTATCCCAGCCCGCTGGAACACGCGCACGTGGTCACCTCGACCACCCACAAGACCCTGCGCGGCCCGCGCGGCGGCATCATCGTCGCCAAGGGCGCCGACGAAGACCTGGTCAAGAAGCTGCAGTCGATCGTGTTCCCGGGCATCCAGGGCGGTCCGCTGATGCACGTCATCGCCGGCAAGGCCGTGGCCTTCAAGGAAGCGCTGGAACCGGGCTTCAAGGCCTACCAGCAGCAGGTGGTGAAGAACGCCCAGGCGATGGCCAACACGCTGATCGCGCGCGGCTACAAGATCGTCTCCGGCGGCACCCAGAACCACCTGATGCTGGTCGACATGATCGGCAAGGACGTGTCCGGCAAGGACGCGGAAGCCGCGCTGGGCAAGGCTCACATCACCGTCAACAAGAACTCGGTGCCGAACGATCCGCGTTCGCCGTTCGTGACCTCGGGCCTGCGCCTGGGTACTCCGGCGGTGACCACCCGTGGTTACGTCGAACAGGACTGCGTGGATCTGGCCAACTGGATCGCCGACGTGCTCGACGCACCGAACGATGACGCCGTCATCGCCCGCGTGCGCGACGCCGTCAGCGCGCAGTGCCGCAAGTACCCGGTCTACGGCTGATCGCAGCAGGGGTTGGATCCCTTCCCGCCGGGAAGGGCTCCGACCCCGGTATGGGAGTAACCGCGCATGGATGAGCGCCACCTCAAGTACCTCTACACCGTCCTGGCGGTGCTGTTCGGCCTGCCCAGCCTGGCGATGGGCGGCGCGGCGGCGACGATGCTGCTGCTGATGGGGCTGGGCCAGTTTGGTCATGGCACGCTGGCCTCGGTAACGGTGATGCCGCTGTGGGGCCTGGCCGGCATTGCCGGCTGCCTGGCCTGGTTGTGGCTCAGCGCGGGTTTTCTGCTGCAGGGGCGTGCCGGGCTGCACGTGCACCGCCTCTGGTGGTGGATGCTGCTGGCGGGCGGTCTCGCCGCCTTGCCGCCGCTGGGGCTGGCGCTGTGGTGGGGCATCGCCGTGCACGGCGAAGGCCTCGGCTTGTTGCTGCTGGGCCCGTCGATGCTGGTGCCGGCTGCGATGCTGGTGTGGATCAAACGCCGCGGATGATGCGGCCCAGGGAAGGAAACCGAACGCATGGATGAGCGTCTGCACAAACGCTGGATGGCCATTGCCGGCCTGTTGGTGGGCCTGCCCACGGTGGCCGCCGGAGGCACGGGTGCCGTGCTGGGTCTGATGGTCGTATGGGATGGCAAGTACCTGACCGGTGACGAGTACAGGATCCTGCTGCTGTGGTCGTCGGCCGGGATCATCGGCCTGCTGTCGTGGTTGTGGCTGAGCGGCCTGTTCCTGTGGCGCGGTGTCAGCGGCCTGCGCCAATCGCCGGTTGTCGCCTGGGTCGGCCTGGCGCTGGGGACCCTGGCCGCGCTGGGCGTGGTTGGCGCCACGCTGTACTTCACCTTCAAGCACGGGGAGATCTCGACCCTGGCCTTCCTCGGGTTCGGCCCGCCGTTGCTGGTGATGGCAGGGCATCTGGCGTGGCTGCGTTGGGCGCGCGCGGCCTCGGCGCCGCCGGCACCCGGTTGAACGCGCAGCCGTGACCGCGCTGGCGGCTCTGTTCGGCCGAAATGCAGGCACTTCCGCGCAGACAGCATTTGCTGCGGGGCCCTTTCTCAGGTACCTTTGCGACGCTGCCATGACCGTGGCAATAGGTACTTTCCTGAGCCAGGCGTTCCATGCACTGCCCCTTCTGCCAACATGCCGATACCCGGGTCATCGACTCGCGCGTCTCCGAAGACGGCGCGACGATCCGTCGTCGGCGTGAATGCGAAGCCTGTGGCGAGCGCTTCAGCACCATGGAAACGGTGGAGTTGAAACTGCCCGCCATCGTCAAGAGCGATGGCACTCGTGAAGCATTCGACCAGCGCAAGGTCCGCGCTGGCTTCGACCGCGCGCTGCAGAAGCGTGCGGTGGCCGAAGACAAGATCGAAGCGGCGGTACGCGCCGTGGTCCACCAGCTGCGCATCAGCGGCGAGCGCGAAGTGCCCTCGATCAAGGTCGGCGAGTTCGTCATGAACGAACTGCGCAAGCTCGACCATGTCGGCTACGTACGCTTCGCGTCGGTCTACCGCAGCTTCGAGGACGTGGCCGATTTCCGCGAGGAGATCGAGAAGCTGGAGCGCGACCTGCCCTCCAGTACCGAACAGCTGCAGCTGCTGGGCGACGTGATCGCCCTGACCAAGAAGAAGAAGGGCTGACGCCCCGGTAGATGCCAACCTTGGTTGGCACAGATATCTGCTTCGGTGGGTGCCAACCGTTGGTTGGCACAGTGGCGCCCATCCACGCATGGCGTGGATCTACACCGCCACCAACGGCGCTACCATGGCCGCATGACCACCCCGTTCTCCGTTCTCGACCACCTGCACATGGCCAACGCACTGCGTCTGGCCGAGCGTGCCGCCTACACCACCCGCCCCAACCCGATGGTCGGCTGCGTCATCGCCCACGGCGAACGTGTGGTCGGGCAGGGCTGGCACCAGCGCGCCGGTGGACCGCACGCTGAGGTGTTCGCCCTGCGCGAGGCCGGCGGCGAAGCACGCGGTGCCACCGCCTACGTCACCCTGGAACCGTGTGCGCACTATGGGCGTACGCCGCCGTGTGCGCTGGCCCTGATTGAAGCAGGCGTGTCGCGCGTGGTTGCCGCCATGCGCGATCCGTTCCCGAAGGTCGATGGGGGTGGCTTCGATCTGCTGCGCAACGCCGGCATCGAGGTCGCCGAAGGGCTGATGGCGGTGCAGGCGCGTGAGCTCAACAAGGGCTTCCTGTCGCGCGTGGAGCGCAACCGACCGTGGTTGCGGGTGAAGCTGGCAGCCAGCCTCGACGGTCGCACCGCGATGGCCGATGGCAGTTCCAAGTGGATCACCGGGCCGGCTGCGCGCGAGGACGTGCAGCACTGGCGCGCCCGCGCAGGCGCGATCCTGACCGGCGCAGATACGGTGCTTGCCGACGACCCGATGCTGACCGTGCGCCTGGCGGACACCGAAGTGATGCCGCCGTTGCGCGTGGTACTCGATGCGCGCCTGCGCTCGCTCGAATGCAGGCGCGTGCGCGAGGGCGGGGCACCGACGCTGTACCTGCACGATGCAGCGGTGAGTGCACCGGATGCGGCCGATGCCGAATTCGCCAGCGTGCCCAGTGTTGACGGCCGTCTCGATCTTGGCGCGGTGTTGGCACTGCTGGCCGAACGCGGCATCAACGAGGTGCATACCGAAGCCGGCGCGACGCTGGCCGGTGCCTTGCTGCACGGCGGCTGGGTGGACGAACTGCTGCTGTATCAGGCGCCCACGCTGCTGGGCGATACCGGTCGCCCGCTGCTGGCCGGCCTCGGCATCGATGCCATGGACCAGCAGCGCCGCCTGCGCGTGGTTGACCAGCGTCAGGTCGGTGAGGACATCAGGCTGCTGCTGCGCCCGTGAGGGAATGACGCAGAGCATGGGCTACGTCCTTGTCGTCAGGCGTCTTCGTCGTCTTCTTCGCCGACCGGGCACTGGCCCTTCCACTGCTGCTTCCACAGCGCATGCAGGTTGCGGCAGTACGCGCCCAGTGCCTCGCCCGGCAGGTTCTTCGCCTTCAATCGCAGCTGGTGACGGGTAAAACCGTCGTCGTACTCATGCGGCAATACCAGCACTGCGCACTGATCGTGATACATCAGGAACGCGTGGCAGTCGTCGTCTTCGCTCATCCACGCATCCAGCTGCCTGTCGCTCAGCAGGGTTGACTCGAAGGCAACCGCTGGGATGACCGAGAAGGTCGTAATCCTGGACTTGGGTACTTTGGCTTGCCCGCACGCCGTCAACGCCAGCAGCGCCATCAGCATGACCATGGTCGACGTCGTGCGGTGTTTCATGCGGTTGCCCCGATGGAAGAGGGCAACAGCATTGACCATGCGGGCCGCACAGGGCCATGCAACGGTTCTGAAAGTGCGGGTGCAGTCGTCATCCGCGACCGAGAGCCGAGCGTGGGCTCGGCTCTACACGCGGCTCACGCGCACTCGTCGGTCCACATCATCTCGGCGATCGGGCGCAGTGCCTTGCACTCCTGCGTCATCTCATCGGCCGACTGCACCTGTGCCTTGGCCTTCAGTTCCTCGGCCATGGCGTCCACGCCGCTGATCTGGTCCGGTGCGATCTTCGCCACGCAGGCACGATGCTGCTGCAGCAGCAGGTCGCAGCCCGGTACGCCGGTCACCTTCGGCGCGTTGGCCGCCTGCGCGTCCTGCATCCAGTCCTCGAACGGTGCCAGCGCACCGGCCACGGTGCCCACCAGGTCATCGAAGTTGCCGCTGTACCAGTAGCCGTTGTCCTTGGCCGGGTACAGGGTGAAGGTGCCGCTGACCGGCACGCGCGCGCCACTCTGCAGCGCTTGGGTGTAGGCATCGGTGAACTGCTTGCGCGAGGCCGGGCTGGCATCGGATGCGAGGCTGGCGGCGAACAGCGGGCGCACCTTGCCCAGGTCGGGCAGCTGGCAGCTGTAGGTGATCCGAGCCAGCTTCTGGTCTTCAACGTATTCGTTGTCTTCGATCACGCTCTTGGTGGCGCGGCACTTCGAATCACGCAGCGCCTTGGCATACAGCGCTTCGGTGGCTGCAGCGTCTACCTTGGCGCCGGTGCTGGCCAGTACGGTCTGCCAGGGTTCGGCCAATGCCTTGGCCAGCGCACCCGGGTTCGGGGTCACAGCGTCCTGGCCTTCGAATGCCGGTTTCAGTGCGTCGTTGAGCGCGCGCGTGGCGGTCGCGTCGTCTTCCAGCAGGGTGCGTGCATACAGGTCGAACGCCTGTTCGGGCGACAGCGTGGCCGGGGCGGCCGTGGCGATCAGCGGGGCGCACAGCAGCATGCTGGCCAGCAGAGTACGGGTGGGGGTCTTCATGACGGTGTTTTCCTGTTCCAGAGGCGCGCAAGCCTAGCGCATCTGCGTGGACTTTCGATGGCGCGATGGGGTCACGAGGTCGTGTATGGCGGCCAAAAAAACGGGCCCCTTGCGGGGCCCGTTCGATCGCACGACGAGGAGCGATCGCTGGATCAGAAGCTGGCGCGGACGCCGGCCGAGTACTGGGTGACGTCGCGGTAGCCGGAGATCTCGCCCACCAGACCCCAGGTCCTGGTGAAGTTGATCTGGCCACCGATGGTGCCGACCCAGGTGCCCTTGTAGTTGTTGCCGCCGTCCATGTAACCGGCCTTGGCCCAGGCTTCGGTCATGCGCGACGGCTTGCCGCGGATGCCCATGGTGGCGCGGGCCAGGTTGGTATGGTCCTTGTAGCGGTCGCTGTAGCCGTCATAACGATCGGTCAGCTCAGCGTTCTGGCGCACCCAGGCGATGTCGGCGGTGAAGTCGACGCGGTCGGTCCACGGCATGTGGTAGCCGATGCCCAGCTCCGGCTGATTCAGTTCAACCTTCAGCGAACCGTCGCTGTAGTGATAGGTCTTGCTGGTGCGCGACCAGCCACCGAACACGTAGACCTGTTCGGCGATGGCCACGGAGCCACGCAGGTAGCCGCCGTCGACCTTCGGGTCGTCCAGTGCGTTGTCGTCAACCTTGACCTGCGTCCAACCGCCTTCAACGTAGGTGTAGCTCAGGGCGTCGGCCGAAGCCGAGAGCGGGGCGGCGGCCAGCAGGGCGGCCACGATCAGCATCTTGCGCATGGGAATTCCTGTGAATTTCAGTCCTTTGGCGGGCCTGCCCAGCGGGCTGCCCGTGGCGACCTCATGTCGTCCGGGGCAGAATTTTAATGAAAGTTTTACAAATTGCGAGCGACGGCCGTCACAGCTGTGGCATCCGACCCCGTTCAGCAGGGGCTGGTACACTACGCCGGCCGGTTCGCCGGTACACAAACGTCTTCAGGGCGGGGTGCAATTCCCCACCGGCGGTAGGTGCGCAAGCACGAGCCCGCGAGCGCCCCGGCCCACGGCCGGGGGTCAGCAGATCCGGTCCAATTCCGGAGCCGACGGTCATAGTCCGGATGAAAGAAGACGGTGCCACAGGGCTCATGCCCTGCGTGCGCCTGTTTGCCTTGCGGCGTTTTTCGCTCACTTTTCGCGGAGAACGTTACTTGTTTACTGGAATCATCGAAGGCGTCGGCCGTCTGGCCGCACGCGAATCCATCGGCGGCGATGTCCGCTTCACCTTCAATGTCGGGAATCTGCCGTTCGACAACGTGCAGATGGGCGAGAGCATTGCCATCAACGGCGTCTGCCTCACCGTCATCGCATTCGACGCCAGCAGCTTCCAGGCCGATGCCTCCACCGAGACCCTGGGCCTGACCACGCTGGGCCAGCTGGGCGAGGGTGCGGTCATCAACCTGGAGCGCGCCATGCGCCCGACCGACCGCCTTGGCGGCCATCTGGTCAGCGGCCACGTCGACGGCCTCGGCCAGGTGCTGTCCATCCACGAAGACGCACGTGCCCAGCGCTGGCGTTTCGCCGCGCCGGCCTCGCTGCGCCGCTACATCGCCAAGAAGGGCTCGATCTGCGTGGACGGCGTCAGCCTCACCGTCAACGAAGTGGACGATGAAGGCTTTGAAGTCGCCCTGATCCCGCACACGGTGGCCAACACCGCCTTCTCCGCCGCAGGCGTGGGCAGCGCGGTCAATCTTGAAATCGATCTGGTGGCCCGATACGTGGAGCGCCTGATCAGTGTGCCGGCCAACGGTCAGCACCCACATGGAGATGCAGCATGAATTTCGCCCCGATTCCGGAAATCCTGGAAGACATCCGCCTGGGCCGCATGGTCGTCATCGTCGATGACGAAGACCGCGAGAACGAAGGCGACCTGATCATGGCCGCCGAGCTGGTCAAGGCCAGCGACATCAACTTCATGGTCACCCATGGCCGCGGCCTGGTGTGCCTGCCGCTGAACCGCACCCGCGCCGCCGATCTCGGCCTGGCGCCGATGGTGCAGGCCAATACCGCCCAGTTCCAGACCAACTTCACGGTCAGCATCGAGGCCGCCGAGGGCGTCACCACCGGCATCTCGGCGCATGACCGCGCCCACACCATCCGCACCGCGGTGAAGCCCAACGCCAAGCCGTCGGACCTGCACCAGCCGGGCCATATCTTCCCGCTGATCGCCCAGCCGGGCGGCGTGCTGACCCGCGCCGGCCACACCGAGGCGGCCGTGGACATGGCCATGCTGGCCGGGCTGGAACCGGCCGGCGTGCTGGTGGAGATCCTGAACCCGGATGGCAGCATGGCACGCCGCCCGGAACTGGAAGTGTTCGCCCGCGAGCACGGTCTGAAGATGGGCTCCATCGCCGACCTGATCGCCTACCGCCTGGCCACCGAAAAGACCGTCGAGCGTGTGGACGAGCGCGAGATCGAGACCGAGTTCGGCCCGTTCAAGCTGGTCACCTACCGCGATCGCATCGCCCACGACGTGCATTTCGCCCTGGTGCGCGGCACCCCGGATGCGGACACCCCGACCCTGGTGCGCGTGCAGGTGGAAAACCCGCTGGCCGACCTGCTGCACTGGCGCCGCGATGACTTCGGCGTGGCCGCCACCGATGCCCTGCGCGCGATCGATGCCGAAGGCGCTGGCGTGATGGTGGTGCTGTCGGCCCCGCGCGACGGCGAGGCCCTGCTGGCCCGCCTGCGCCAGCAGCCGGCGCCGGTGGTACCGGGCAAGGACAAGGACGTGAGCCAGTGGCGCCGCAATGGTGCTGGCGCACAGATCCTGTCCGACCTGGGCCTGGGCAAGCTGCGCGTACTGGGCACCCCGCGCCGCCAGATCGGCCTGGCCGGCTACGGCCTGGAAGTGGTGGAGACGGTGACCCTGTAAGGGGTAGTGCCGGCCGTTGGCCGGCAACCGCAGTCCCCGTGATTGCCGGCCAGCGGCCGGCACTACCGGTGGGTGGCGACCCCGTGCCACCGGTGGGTGCCGACCGTTGGTCGGCACGCCCCGGGCCCCCATCGGCCACGGCCGGGGCCCATCCACGCTAGAATTACCCCCTTATCGAGTCCCCCAAGCCGCATATGAGCCACTTCGAAGGCGATCTTCGCACTCCCGAATCGGCGCGCTTCGCCATCCTGGCCAGCCGCTGGAACGCCCGCATCACCGACACGCTGGTCGCTGGCGCCCGCCAGAGCCTGGCTGGCAACGGCATCACCGAAGCCAACATCGACGTGATCCGCGTGCCGGGTGCCTGGGAACTGCCGCTGGTGGCCGCGCGCCTGGCCGCCGCCCATGAGCACGCCGCCATCCTCACCCTGGGCTGCGTGATCCGTGGCGATACCCGTCACTACGAACACGTGGCCGACCGCTGCGCCGAAGGCCTGATGCGCGTGCAGCTGGACTTCGGCGTGCCGGTGCTGAACGGCGTGCTGGCGGTGGAACGCGTTGAAGACGCCGAGGCCCGCGCAGGCGGGAGCCACGGCAACAAGGGCGAGGAAGTCGCACTCGCCGCATTGGAAATGGTCAATCTTCTGGAGCAGCTGCCATGAACAAGAACACCCAGGGCAAGCCCTCCGGTAAACCCGTCCGCCGCGATGGTGTCGATCCGGTGCTGCGCTCGCGCGCCCGCCGTCGTGCTGTGCAGGCCATCTACGCCTGGCAGATCTCCGGCGGCAACGCCCAGTCGCTGATCGCCCAGTTCGCCCACGAGCAGGCCCGCGAAATCGCCGACCTGGCGTACTTCGAAGCACTGCTGCACGGCGTGCTCGACAACCGCCGCGACATCGACGAAGCGCTCGGCCCGTACCTGGACCGTGGCATCGAAGAAGTGGACGCGATCGAACGCGCGGTGCTGCGCCTGGCGGCGTACGAGCTGCGCTACCGCTTGGACGTGCCGTACCGCGTGGTGATCAACGAAGCCATCGAATCGGCCAAGCGCTTCGGTTCCGAGCATGGCCATACCTACGTCAACGGCGTGCTGGATCGTGCCGCCGTGGAATGGCGGAAGGTCGAATCGGGTCACTGACCCACCTGTGGTAGTGCCGGCCGCTGGCCGGCAGCTGCAGGGATCCTGAGGTTGCCGGCCAGCGGCCGGCACTACCGCCCACCGCGCCCTGCGCGGCACGTACAACAGCGGGAGCACCCCATGTCCCTGGCCGAATTCGCCCTCATTGACCGCATCCGCGCCCGCACCCTCGAGCGCGACGACATCCTGCTCGGCATCGGCGACGACGCTGCGCTGCTGCAGCCGCGTGCCAATGAGCAACTGGTGGTCACTGCCGACACGCTCAACAGCGGCGTGCATTTCCCGGTGGAAACCCCGGCCTTCGATATCGGCTGGAAGACCCTGGCGGTCAACCTGTCGGACCTGGCCGCGATGGGCGCGCGCCCGGCGTGGTGCACGCTGGCGTTGTCGCTGCCGGAAGCCTCCGAAGACTGGATCGATGCGTTCGCCGATGGCTTCTTTGCCCTGGCCGATCAGCACGACATTGCGTTGATCGGCGGTGACACCACGCGCGGTCCGTTGTCGCTGTCGGTGACCGCGATGGGCCAGGTGGGACGTGGCCAGGCGCTGCGTCGCGACCGCGCGCAGGTGGGCGATGACATCTGGGTGAGCGGCACGCTCGGCGATGCCGCCGGTGCGCTGCGCCTGTGGCAGCAAGCTGCGCTGAGCATCGCCACCGCCACGCTGCTGGCCGACTACGAAAGCCTGCGCCTGCGCCTGCTGCGGCCGACGCCGCGTGTGACCCTGGGCCTGCGCCTGCGTGCGTTCGCGCACGCGGCGGTGGATGTGTCCGATGGCCTGCTGGCCGATCTGGGTCACATCACCACGCGCAGCAACGTGGCCGCACATGTCGATGCCGATTCGTTGCCGATCTCGCACGCGCTGCGCGAGCTGCTCGGCCGCGATGGCGCGCGCGACTGCGCACTGCGCGGTGGCGACGACTACGAACTGTGCTTCACCGCCGCCGCTGACCAGCGCGACGCGCTGCACTACCTGGCCGAATCGCTGGACGTGCCGCTCACCCGCATCGGTCGCATTGCCGAAGGGCAGGGCGTGCATGTGGATGGCGAAGCCGCCGACGGCGGATACCAGCACTTCGTCTGATTGATGACGCCGGGCATGGCCCGGCGCTGCCACGCGACTGAAACCGCCGGGCATGACCGGGTGCTGCCGTATCGGTGCGCGGTTGCTGGATGACATCGACGCTGCAGAGCCGAGCCTACGCTCGGCTCACGCGCGAAGCGCGGCTTTCATCGCGATGTGCCCCATGGCAGCCGAGCATGGGCTCGGCTCTGCAAATGTCGCTAAGCTGCCTGCAACTGCACATCCAGTACTCAGTCAGCCTGCGGCTGCCTGCCGCGACGCTGCTGCAGGCAGGACTCACACGTGACCGTTGCCAGCGACCGCGCATCGTTGACCGCGGCCAGGGCCTGCTCCAGGATCGGCGCGAGGTCATGTGGCAGGCGCGCAGCGGCTTCGCCAAGAGTGGTGATGACATGGGGATAGAGAGGCTTGTACATCTCGGCATCCTTGTTCGCAGGGCGTGGGCGCTGTTGCTTCGACCCAACCCATTCGGCGGTTGCCAACGGCTCACAGAGATGCCGATGGTGCTGTCACTGCAGGCTCGCTGGACCAGGCAGCTGGCGCTCACGACGGGCGTGGGTCAGAGCTGTGTGGTGCTGTTGGCGATATGGTCCTGGCAAAGGAGCAGTTTTCCCATGCAACAAGTTGCAAAGCACACTGGACACCGGATGGAGCTTCAGTTGACGGCTGGCAGCGTGAAGGTCCGTAGCGGGTACAGTGCGACGCCTCCAGCTGGGGAGGGCTCCTGCGGGTCGTCGTCAACACATTGGCAGTGGCACTACACCGGCGGCAGCACCTTGCCGGGGTTGAGGATGCCGTCCGGGTCCAGCGCGGCCTTGATCGCTCGCATCGTCGCCAGCGTTTCTGCGGTGAAGGCCTTCGCCATGAAATCTCGCTTGGCCAGGCCAATGCCGTGTTCTCCCGACAGCGTGCCGCCCAACGCCAGCGTCAGCTCGAAGATCTTTGGCAGCGCGGCATGCGCGCGCGCGTTCTCGTCGGCATCATCCGGGTGGTAGAGGATGTTGACGTGCAGGTTGCCGTTGCCGGCATGGCCGAAGGTGACGATGGTCAACGTGTACTCGCGTGCCAGCGCCTGTACCCCGGCGACCAGATCCGGAATGCGCGACACCGGTACCACCACGTCTTCGTTGATCTTGCCCGGCGCGACGCTGCGCAGTGCGGGCGACAACGCTTTGCGTGCGGCCCACAGCTGATCGCGTGCACGACCTTCCATCGCCACATCCAGTTCGATCATGCCGTCGCCCTCTGCGGCGCTGGCCAGCGCCTGCAGCAGGTAGGGCAGGGTGTCGTGGTCACCATCGGCTTCGACCAGCAGCATCGCACCAGCCTCCGGCACGTCGGCACCATTCAGCCGCAGCAGCTCCAGGCTGCGTGCGTCCATGAACTCCAGGCGGGTGGGTACCACCGGCTGCGACATCAACCGCGACACGGCGGCCGCAGCAGCATCGGCATCGCGGTACAGCACACGCAGGCCGGCCTGGCTGACTGGCAACGGGGTCAGTTTGAGCGTGGCTTCTACGATCAGTGCCAGCGTGCCTTCGCTGCCCACCAGCAGATGCGTGAGGTCATAGCCGGTGGCGTCCTTGGTGTAGGCACCGCCGCAGCGGATCACGTCGCCGGTGCCGGTAACGGCAACCAGGCCCAGCACGTTGTCGCGGCTGGTGCCGTACTTCACCGCGCGCGGGCCGCCGGCATTGCAGGCCAGGTTGCCGCCGATGCTGCAGATCTCGGCGCTGGATGGATCCGGCGCCCAGAACAGGCCATGCGGGGCCAGCGCCTGCTGCAGGGCGCCGTTGTGCACGCCCGGTTGCACCACCGCGCAACGGTCACCGGCGCGGATCTCGACGATGCGGTCCATGCGGGTGAACGACAGCACGATACTGCCGGGCAGCGGCACCGCCGCGCCGGTGGTGCCGGTACCAGCGCCACGTGCGACCAGGGCCACGCCATGCGCACGGCAGGCCCGCACCAAAGCCTGCACCTGTTCGATGTCGGCTGGCAGCGCCACCGCCGCCGGGCGCTGGTGACGCCATGAGTTGTCCTGCGCGTTCGCCTCCAGCGCGCCGTCATCCATGCGCCAGCCCTCCGCGCCCAGCAGGGCGGACAGTTCGGCAACCAGTGCAGCAGGCAGGGCAGGACTCATGACGGATCTCGTGGGGCAACGGGAGCGGGTTGGATCAGTTTCCAGGCAACAACGGCGCCGGCTAGTGGCAGCCACACCCAGCGCAGTTCCGACATTACGGTGGCGAGGCCACGCGCGCTGAAGAACTGTGGCGCGAAGGGTGAAACGCGGATGGGTCGCCACGGCGCGAAGAAGCGCTGCTCACTCCATGGCCAGGCCAGGGCGACACCGAGGCCGCCGGAGGTCATCGCATCCAGCAACGGATGGCTGGCGGCGCAGACGAAGACGAACACCGCCGCTTGTAGGGTCGATGCTACCGTTGGCCCTGCCTTGGTGGGTGCCAACCTTGGTTGGCACGAAACCGCCGACCAAGGTCGGCGACTACCTAAGCTGCGTGGTGCCGACCAAGGTCGGCTGCTACCAGAGCGTGCCATTGCCTCTTCGGTAGGTGCAAACCTTGGTTGGCACAGAAGCGCCGACCAAGGTCGGCGGCTACCGGAGCTGTGTGGCGCCGACCAAGGTTGGCGGCTACCAAAGAACGCCAACACCGCGGCCAATGCCGCCAGCACGCCGGCAAACAGCAACGAATGGCTGGCACCGCGATGTCCGAACGCATCGGCGTAGGGAATATGCAGTGCAAAGGCCAGCACGTCGGCATCGGGCAGCATCGCAGCGATCACACCGGCCGCCAGCAGGCGCGGTGGGATGCGGCCACGGTCAGCGGCGCACCAGAGCGCCAACGGCACAGCGGCATGGGTGATGATCGACGGCATCAGTCACGCACCGTGGTCGTGCCGGCCAGGCTGCGCTCTGGTAGGTGCCAACCTTGGTTGGCACCGAGGCGCCGACCACGGTCGGCCTCTACCAGAGCGGACGGTAACCATCAGCAGTCATCCAGTCGGAACGCATCACGCAGCCACCGCAGCTGCGGCGGTTCACCACTGGCTTCAACCACATCAAAACGGCAGGGTGCATTGGCCAGCGCCGGGTTGTCCTGCAGGTACAGCTGTGCGGCATGCGCCAGTCGTCGGCATTTGCGCACATCCACCGAGGCAGCGCCGCCACCGAAATCGGAGCGCGCGCGATAGCGCACTTCCACGAACACCACGGTGCCGGCGTCATCCATCACCAGGTCCAGTTCACCGCCGCGATAGCGCACGTTGCGCGCACGTCGCTGCAGTCCGGCCTGTTGCAGATGCAGCTCGGCGGCGGCTTCCACCGCCGAGCCACGTTGGCTGCGCTCAGCGACCACCGACGATCGGCATCGGCCGGCCGCCATTGAAGGTGGACCATGCCGGCTGGCGCAGGATGTTGCCGTTGCTGTCCAGGAACAGCGTGCCGGTGGCACCGTCCAGGCCGCCCTCGTTGGACAGCTTGTCCAGATAGGCGGTGATCTTCCAGGCATCGGCACCGAAAGCGAACAGGCGGCCAGCGGCGCCGCGAGCGCTGGGCAGCGCGCTGGCCACCTGGCTGGCCGACGGCAGGCCGGACACGCTGCGCACATTCCAGGCTTCGTTCGGGTACACGATGCCGTCCAGCGCCACGTCTTCTTCCACCTTGCCGCTGCCGACGGTCAGCTGCGAGGTGCCGACGCGGGTCGCGCCACCGGCACCGGCCAACGCCAGCTGCGGCGCCAGCAACCGGGCCTGCGGGGCGCGCACGGCGAGGAACACGGCATCGACCTGACCGGCATTGCGCACCTGCGCGCCGACATCGCCGACGGCTTCGCTGACATTGACCGTGGCCACCACCTGGCCGCCGCGCTGTGCGAAGCGCTGGGCAAAGGCGGCGGCGGAACGGCGGCCGGTGTCGTCGTTGCTGCTGATCACCAGCGCGCGGTTGCGCTCGCGGCCACGCAGGTACTCGGCGGCGACGATGCCGTCGTCTTCCGGTGCCAGCGAGAAACCAGCGCTGCCGGCCGGCGGTGCATCCTTGCCGCGGTTCAGGGCCAGCACCGGTACCTGCAGCTGCTGGCGGCCGTACACGGCGTCCACTTCGTCGCGGCCCAGCGGGCCGACCACGAAGTCGGCACCGGAGGCGACGGCCTTGTCGTAGGCGGCGAGGGCACCAGCCGGGGTGCCAGCGGTGTCGAAGAAATTGATGTCCGGGCGGCGACGGCTTTCACCGTAGTAGGCGCTCAACAGGCCGTCGCGCACCGGCTGCGCGGCGGTGGCCAGGCGGCCGCTGAGCGGCAGCAGCACGGCCAGCTTGGCCGGCGGTCGGTAGCCGTCGCTCATCGCCGGCGGACGCTTGCTGGTATCAAACTGGGCCGCGCCATCGCGGTCGAACGGGCGCGGCAGCGGCAGGCCGCGCGCGATCAGCGCACGGCCGGCGAAGTTGTACAGAGGATCGTTGGCCGGCAGGGCAGCGGCACGGCTGCGCAAAGTGGCGTCGTCGAGGGTACCGAGCAGGCCGGAGATGGCGGCCTGGTTCTCGCTGCGCGCACTGCCGGTCAGGCTGGCATGGGCGCGTGCACGTTCGGTGGCGGCGCCGAAGGCATCGCCGGTGCCCTGCAGCGCGTTGGCGCGGGCCAGATACCAGCGCGTACGCAGCGCCGGCAGCACGTTGTCGCCGTGGTCCTTCAGCAGGGCCAGGGCCTGCGCCGGCTGCTTGTCGGCCAGTGCCAGCTCGGCGCCGGTCAGCTGGTAGCGCTGCAGGCTGGCGCCGGACAGCTGGCGGGCGGTGAGCTGGCCCAGCAGGCTGCGCGCGCGCGCACTGTCACCGGCCAGGTGCCAGGCCCAGGCCGCGTCGGCCAGCGCGTTGCTGCGAGCGCCGCCGCGCAGGGTGGCGGCCAGGGCTTCCAGCTGCAGCGCGGCGTCGCGTGGCTTGCCCTGTTCGATCAGCGCCAGCGCCTGGCTCTGGGCCGGCGAATCGGGCGTGCTGGTCAGGCTGGTGGTGGCACAACCGGCCAGCAGCATCAGCGACAACGACAGGGCGGAGATCCGTGCGGCGGGCTTGTTCATGATCGGGTCCATGCGATGAGGGCAGCGGCCTTGGCCGGGTACACGCTACGATTCTACCCTTGCCCCGTGAGTACCGCTGAAATGAGTGTGCCAACCCTGTACGTCGTCGCCACCCCGATCGGCAACCTGGCCGATCTGAGCCCGCGCGCGCAGGAGGTGCTGCGGTCGGTGGCGGCCATCTGTGCTGAAGACACCCGCCGCAGTGGCCAGCTGCTGTCCCATTTCGGCATCCAGCAGCCGTTGGTGGCCCTGCACGAACACAATGAAGAGGCCCTGGCCCAGCGCCTGGTCTCGCGCCTGCAGGCCGGTGAATCGCTGGCGCTGGTCAGTGATGCCGGCACCCCGCTGGTCAGTGACCCCGGTTTCCGCCTGGTGCGTGCTGCGCGCGCGGCGGGCATCAAGGTCAGCCCGATTCCCGGCGCCTGTGCCGCCATCGCTGCGCTGAGCGTGGCCGGCCTGCCCAGCGACCGTTTCAGTTTCGAGGGTTTCCTGCCGGCCAAGGCCAGTGGCCGCCGCGACCGCCTGCAGGCGCTGGCCGGTGAAGTACGCACCATGGTGTTCTACGAATCCTCGCACCGCATCGCCGAATCGCTGGCCGACATGGCGGCGATCTTCGGCGGTGAGCGCCCGGCGGTGTTGGCCCGCGAGCTGACCAAGCTGTTCGAGACCGTGCTTGATGGTGACCTGGCCGGCCTGCTGGCGAAGGTGGAAGCTGACGAGAACCAGCGCAAGGGCGAGTTCGTGGTGATGGTGCAGGGTGCTGGCGACGATGAGGAAGCGCAGCTGGCGCATGGCCGCCGTGTCTACGCCAAATTGAGCGAGCATCTGCCGCCGTCGACCGCCGCCAAGCTGGCTGCCGAGCTGACCGGCGCACCGCGCAAGGCGTTGTACGGGAGTTGATGGATCGTGCGGACCAAGGTCCGCACCCACCAGAGCGGAATCCGCACCCACCAGAGCCGCGCGGGTTTCGCCGGCCCTGTCCAGTGAATCGGTAGATCCACGCCATGCGTGGATGGCTGAACCTGACGCCGCGATCAGCACGGCAGGAAGGGCGTGCGTAGGCTAGAATGTGCACTGGCGGAGCCGGCCAGACAGTCGCGTCATCCCTTCGGGGGTGCCGAGGAAAGTCCGGGCTCCATAGGGCAAGGTGCCAGGTAACGCCTGGGCGGCGCAAGCCGACGGAAAGTGCAACAGAAAGATACCGCCTACGTCTTCTTCGGAAGGCCGGTAAGGGTGAAATGGTGCGGTAAGAGCGCACCGCGAGTCTGGCAACAGACCGGCACGGCAAACCCCACCTGGAGCAAGACCAAATAGGGATCCTTTGGCGCGGCCCGCGTTGGATCCGGGTAGGTTGCTTGAGCGTTGCGGTGACGTAACGCCTAGAGGAATGACTGTCCACGACAGAACCCGGCTTATCGGCCGGCTCCGCCTCTTTCTTCCATATGCGTGAACCGCGCATCGGTAGTGCCGGCCGCTGGCCGGCAGCTTCACGATGCCTGCAGGGCGGACAGAGTGCCGGCCAGCGGCCGGCACTACCTCGACGTCGCGCGTTCGTCAGCCCGGCGTACGGTACTGTCCTGCGGAAATGAACTGCGAGAAGCGCTCGCACCACACCACGACCGTGGTGTAGTCGTCCACGTTGACGTCATCGGGTACATCGACCAGGAAACGGTTGAAGGTCTTCACCTCGCCGATACGCCGGGCCTGCGCCTTGATCTTCAGGAAGTCCGCCTTGTTGTCGACGAAATCGCGGACCAGGTAGACCTTGTAGTCCGGGCCGGGTCCCATCTTCCCGTCGAAGGCCACCTGGCGTGCGCTGACGCTGACCTTGCCTTCCGCCCAGTGCACCGCGTCGCTGCCCTTGAGGTCGCGGCGGAACGTGGTGTGGTGGGTGGCGTCGTTCATGGCGGCCTGCACCTGTGCCGCCGGCGGATCATCAGGAGCGATCAGGATCGGCAGGAAGTACACGCCCAGGCCGAAGCCTAGGCCGAGGGTGAGCAGATGGGTGGCGAGCAGGATGAGGGTGCGGCGCATGGGGCCTCCATGTGGATGTGGATCGCGCGGCATGGTGCCGGGCATGACCACCTTGGGAGGTTGCGGGCGGCATTTATAGACACAGTGCCAAGCGCAAAAAGGGCACAGTGGGGTGGCTGCGGCAACGCAGGCCCTGTGGCGCGGGCGGAAAGGCGCTGCGTCGGGAAGCTGAAGGACGTTGGCAGCCTTGGATCGCAGTGACGGGTAGTGCCGGCCGCTGGCCGGCAACGGCGTGGCCTGCCCGAAGATCCGGAGGTTGCCGGCCAGCGGCCGGCACGACCCGGTCAGAAAATGACGTGACTCTGTCCGTTGGCTGCGCCCTGTGGGCCAAAGCGTCGCTCGTGGATCTGGCCGTGGCCGTCGGCGTCGATCAGCAGCACGGTGCTGGCGCGGGTGCCGTAGTCGTCGCCGCGGATGAAGGCGGGGCTCAGCCAGCGCTCGCGTTCCAGGCCGATGCCAGTGTCGGGCAGGTCGCTGTCGGCGGGGCGATGCTCGTCGGCCAGGGCGGCCCAGAGCGGGGTCAGGTCCGGGGTCAGATCCTTTTCGCTTTGCGAAAGGGATCTGACCCGGTCTTCCTGCAGCCAGGCTTCAAGGGCCGCCATCAGCCGCCGGGTCTTCGGCCAGGGCGCGTCCAGCGCACCGTTGGACATGCCATGCACGCCCGGGCCCAGACTCTGCCGCTCGGCGGGGTGGTTGCCCAGGAACTCCAGGCTGTGGCCGTCGGCCAGCAACAGGTTGAACGGCGCGTAGGCGCCGGCCACGGTTGCCAGTCGGTCGATATGCACGGCGGCCGGGTCGCGGCCGCGCAGGAAGTCGGCCACCAGCGCGCCCCGTGAAGGACCGGTCTGGGAGGCCAGCGGATCACGCACATTGGTGACCACCGCCATCCGGCCTGCGGCACCGACGCCCGCCCAGCCGCCGCCGGAGCGCAGGTCGCGCCCCCCGATGACGGAGGTCTCATCTTGCCAGGGGGCCAGCGCCGCCGTCGGGCGGGCGTGGAACTCATCACGGTTGCCGGTCATCACCAGCCGCCAGCGCGGGTGGTGCATCCAGCCAAGAGCGAGCAGGCACATGGCCTCATTGTGCACGGTTTGCGCAGTCTGGCGCCGCTTCCAGCCCGTTTTGGATGAATGCGCGGCCGATGTTTCACGCGCTGTCCACAGCCCTGAACTTCCGTTCAATCTCAAAAATTGAGACGGATCAGCAACTTGTGGATAAGCCTTGAGCAATTCTCTAAAGGTTGTTGCAAGCCATTGATGTGGCTGGCGATTTCCCCGCTGAAAAGTTGTTGACAACCCTTCGGCCGCTGCTAAGGTGGGCATCAGAGGGAAATCCGGGTGTTTTGTGGGTTTTCGTGGTTCAATGTTTCACCGGGCGAAGGATAGGTGCACGCGTCGTGTTCCAGGGCGAGACGGCCATCACAGTTGACGATAAAGGGCGCATGGCGGTTCCCACCGCTTACCGCGACCTCGTCGCGCGCGCCAGCAACAACCGTCTCGTGCTGACCTACAACCCGTTCGAAGCCGGCTGCCTGTGGCTGTATGCAGAGTCGGAATGGGAGCGGGTCCGCGACGACGTGATGTCCAAGCCCAACACCCAGCGCGTCGTGCGCCTGTTGCAGCAGAAGCTGGTCGGCTCGGCCGCCCATCTTGAGCTGGACGGCAACGGTCGCATCAGCATCCCCGCCAGCCACCGCGGTGCGGTGGGCATTGAGAAGAAGGCGGTATTGCTCGGTATGGGCGACAAGTTCGAATTGTGGAGCGAGCAGGCGCATCGGGCCCTGATCCAGCAGACATTGTCTGACGAGGATCTGGGTGATGGGTTGCTCGACCTGAAGTTGTGAGCCGGGGTGCCCGGATGCGCCCAGAAGCGCAGGCCGGTCACCTTCCGGTGTCGCAGTCGCCGGCGGTGCACCTGCCGGTCCTGTACACCCAGGTCCTTGAAGGCCTGAGGGTGATCGAAAACGGACGTTATCTGGATGGCACGTTCGGTCGTGGCGGTCATGCACGTGGCGTGCTCACCCAGCTCGGTCCCGAGGGGCGCCTGCTGGTCATGGACAAGGATCCGGAAGCCATCGCCGTAGCCGAGCGCGATTTCGCGCCGGACCCGCGCGTGTCCATCTTCCGTGGCAGCTTCGCCCAGCTGCTGCAGTGGGATGCGACGGCTGAAGGCCTGGACGGCGTCCTGTTCGACCTGGGCGTGTCGTCGCCGCAGCTGGACGTGGCCGAGCGTGGCTTCAGCTTCGGCAAGGACGGCCCGCTGGACATGCGCATGGACCCGGACAACGGTGAAAGCGCCGCACAATGGATCAACCGCGTTGAAGAACGCGAGATTGCCGACGTGCTGTGGACCTACGGCGAAGAGCGCCAGAGCCGCCGTATCGCCCGTGCCATCGTGGCCCGCCGCGAGAAGCAGCCGTTCTCCCGCACCGCCGAACTGGCTGAGCTGATCGCCTCGGTGATGCCGCGCGGCAAGGACAAGATCCACCCGGCCACGCGGAGCTTCCAGGCCATCCGCATCCACATCAACCGCGAGCTGGCCGATCTGGAAGCCGGGCTCGATGCGGCCGTGGAACGGCTCAAGCCCGGCGGCCGCCTGGCGATCATCAGCTTCCACTCGCTGGAAGATCGAATCGTCAAGCAGTACATGAACCGCCTGGCCAAGGCGCCGCCGGCCAACCGCCGCCTGCCCGAGGCGGAGGTGTTCGTGCCGACCCTGGATCTGATCGGTGGCGCCATCAAGGCTACCGACGAAGAACTGGCGGCCAACCCGCGTGCCCGCAGCGCCGTGCTGCGCGTGGCCCAGAAGCGGGAGGCTGATGCATGAGCCGGCTGCTGCTGATCATCCTGTTGGCCTCGACCGTGGCCTCGGCGATCGGCGTCGTGTTCGTGCGTCACCGTCACCGGCAGACGTTCATCGAGCTGTCGCGCGCTGAGCGCAAGCGCGATGACATCAATCTGGAATTCGGCCGCCTGCAGCTGGAGCAGGCCACCCTGGCCGAAGCCAACCGTGTCGATCGCATCGCCCGCGAGAAGCTCGGCATGAAGTTCCCCGAGGCCGCCGACATCGTGGTGGTGCGCCCATGAGCAAGACCGGCCGCAACCGCCCGCGCAACGCCTTCAACCTGCGCCAGCGCCTGCGTTGGGTTGCCCTGGCGCTCGGCCTGTGCTCGGTGTCGCTGGTGGGCCGTGCGGCCTACGTGCAGATCATCAACAGCGACTTCTACCAGCGCCAGGGCGAGGCCCGCTACCTGCGCGAGCTGCCGATCAAGACCTCGCGCGGCATGATCACCGACCGCAACGGCGAGCCGCTGGCGGTGTCGACCCCGGTCGCTTCGATCTGGGTCAACCCGCAGGACCTGCTGCGTTCGCCTGAGCGCATCCCTGAGCTGGCCCAGGCGGTCGGCATGTCGGTGGATGAACTGAGCAGCCGCCTGTCGCAGAAGTCGGACAAGGAATTCATGTACCTGCGCCGCCGGATCAATCCGGACGAGGCAGAGAAGGTGGTCGCGCTGAAGATTCCGGGCGTGGCCGCGCAGCGCGAGTTCCGCCGCTTCTACCCGCAGGGTGAGGCGATGGCGCACGTGCTGGGCTTCACCAACATCGACGACCGCGGCCAGGAAGGCCTGGAGCTGGCGTTCGACGAATGGTTGCGTGGCAAGGCCGGCGCCAAGCGGGTGATCCGCAACCGCAAGGGCGAGACCGTCGAAAGCGATCTGCTGCGCGCCGCCGAACCGGGCAAGGACCTGACCCTCAGCATCGACCGCCGCATCCAGTACCTGGCGTTCAAGGAACTGCGCAACGCGCTGGTGGCCAACAAGGCGGCCGGCGGTTCGATGGTGATCATGGACGTGACCACCGGCGAGATCCTGGCCATGGTCAACCTGCCGACCTACAACCCGAATTCGCTGACCGGCGCGCTGCCCGATGCGCGCCGTAACCGCGCGGTGACCGACCTGGTCGAGCCGGGTTCGACGATGAAGCCGCTGACCATCGCCACCGCATTGCAGGCCGGTGCGGTGACCAAGGACACCGTCATCGACACCAATCCGGGCTACATGCAGGTGGCGCGCTTCACCATCCGCGACGTGCCGCGCAACAACGGCGTGTTGAACGTGACTGGTGTGATCACCCGCAGTTCCAACATCGGCGCGGCCAAGGTCGCGGCGAAGATGCCGGACCAGGTGTTCTATGACGGCGTGCGCCGCTTCGGCTATGGCTCGGTGCCGCACAGCGGCTTCCCGGGTGAATCCGGCGGCGTCGTGCGGCGCCCGGCCAACTGGGACGGTGCCACCAAAACCACCATGTCCTACGGCTACGGCCTGAATGTGACCCCGCTGCAGATCGCCACCGCCTATTCGGCGCTGGCCAATGGCGGCAAATTGATCGCGCCGACCTTTGTCAAAGGCCAGCGCAACGAAGCGCATCAGATCATCGATGAGAGCGTCGCCAGGCAGGTGGTGGCGATGATGGAAACGGTTGTTACCCAAGGCGGCGCCAAGCAGGCGGCGGTGCTGGGTTACCGCGTGGCCGGCAAGACCGGTACCGCGCGCAAGACCGGCCCGGGTGGTTACGAGCGTGGCCATTACAACGCGCTGTTCGCCGGCGTGGTGCCGGCCACCAATCCGCGCTTCGCGACCGTCATCGTCATCAACGACCCGCAGGCCGGCAAGTTCTACGGCGGCCTGGTGTCGGCGCCGGTCTACCACAACGTGATGGAAGGCACCCTGCGCCTGATGGACGTGCCGCTGGACGACCTGCAGTCGTGGCTGGCCGCACAGCAGTCCGGCAAGGTCGGTCACTCGGCCTCGATCCTGCCCGCGCCGCCGGCCGAGGCCGCGCTGCCGGTGGATGCCGCCGCTGAATTCGACGCTGCGCTGCCCAGCGCGCAAGCCCAGACGCCGCCCGCTACGGGAGGCACGCAATGAGTCCTTCGATGTTGCTTTCGCAGTTGCTTCCGGATGTGGCCCTGGCGGGCCACGATCCCGTTCTGACCGGCCTGGTGCTGGACAGCCGCGCCGTGCGCCCCGGCAATGCCTTCGTCGCCATCGCCGGTTTCGGCGCGCATGGCCTGGGCTTTGTCGAGCAGGCCCGTGCGGCCGGCGCTGGCGCCATCCTGTTCGAACCGCCGGCACCGGTCGAACTGCCGGCACCGGACGATGCGATCGCTGTGCCGGGCCTGCGCGCGCGCATGGGTGCGATGGCCGACCAGTTCCATGGCGCGCCGTCGCGGGCGATGGCGATGGTGGGCGTGACCGGCACCAACGGCAAGACCTCCACCGTGCAGCTGCTGGCCCAGGCCTGGCACCTGCTCGGAACGCCCAGTGGCAGTATCGGCACGTTGGGCGCCGGACTTTATGGTTCGGTTGAGCCGACCGGTTTCACTACGCCGCTGGTGCTGCAGATGCATGCGCTGCTGGCGCAGCTGCGTGATGCCGGTGCGCGCGCGGTGGCGATGGAAGTCAGCTCGCACGCGCTGGACCAGGGCCGCGTGGATGCGGTGCACTACGACGTGGCGGTGTTTACCAATCTCACCCGCGACCATCTGGACTACCACGGCGACATGGCCAGCTACGGCGCGGCCAAGGCACGGCTGTTCCATCGCCCGGGACTGAAGGCCGCGGTGATCAATCTTGACGACGCGTTCGGTCGCCAGCTGTTCGCCGGCCTCCCGGCGGGCGTGCAACCGATCGGCCTGAGCTCGCGCGGTGCCACCGATGCCAGCGTGCGCGCCGAGGCGCTGCAGCTGGACGGCCGTGGCATTGCCTTCGAACTGGTCATCGACGGCCAGCGCGCGGCGGTGCAGTCGCCGCTGCTGGGCCGCTTCAACGTGGACAACCTGCTGGCCGTGGCCGGCACCCTGCACGCGCAGGGTCAGCCGCTGCCGCGCATTGCCGAGGTGTTGTCGGCGCTGCAGCCGATCCGTGGCCGCATGAACCGCCTGGGCGGCGAAGACGGCCTGCCGACCGTGGTGGTCGATTACGCGCATACCCCGGACGCACTGGAACAGGCGCTGGACAGCCTGCACGGCCACCTGCAGGGCACGCTGTTCTGCGTGTTCGGCTGCGGTGGCGAGCGTGATACCGGCAAGCGCCCGCAGATGGCCGCGATCGCCGAGCGCTTGGCCAACCAGGTCATCGTCACCGACGACAATCCGCGTGGCGAAGATGGCGACGTGATCGTAGCCGACATCCTGGCCGGCTTCACCGATGCCTCCGCCGTGACCGTGCAGCGCAGCCGCGCGCGTGCGATCGGCCTGGCGGTGAAGCGTGCCGGTGCCGGCGACATCATCCTGATCGCTGGCAAGGGCCACGAGCCGTACCAGGAAGTGAATGGCGTGCGCCATGACTTCGACGACACCGAAGTGGCCGCCGCTGCGTTGGCCGCCAAGGCCGGTGTGCTCAGCGCGCAGGCCGGGGAGGGCATCGCATGAAGCGCACTCTGCTTTCGCTGATCGCACACTGGGCCGGCGGCGAGATCCACGGCGACGACGTGGCCATCGATGCGGTCAGCAATGACACCCGCAGCCTCGGCCCGGGCAGCCTGTATGTGGCGCTGCGCGGTGAGCGTTTCGATGGCCATGACTTTGCCGCCGACGCGCAGGCGCGCGGTGCCAGCGCGCTGCTGGTCGAGCGCCTGCTGCCGATCGAACTGCCGCAGGTGCTGGTGGCCGACAGCGAACTGGCGCTGGCGAAGATCGCCACCGGCATGCAGCGTGACCGTGATACCGAGGTGTTCGCGATCACCGGCAGCAACGGCAAGACCAGCGTGAAGAGCCTGCTGCTGTCGATCCTGCAGCAGGTGGCCCGTCATGCGCACAAGGTGGTCTACGCCAACCCGGGCAACCGCAACAACGAGATCGGCCTGCCGCTGGCAGTGATCGATGCCCCGGAAGATGCCGACTACGCTGTCTACGAGATGGGCGCGGGCAAGCCGGGTGACATCGCCTACCTGACCGATATCGCCCGCCCGCGCTATGCGCTGGTCAACAACATCGCCCCGGCGCACCTGGAACGAATGGGCAGCCTGCTCGGCGTGGCAGTGACCAAGGGCGCGATCTATGCCGCGCTGCCGGCCGATGGCGTGGCCGTGATCAACGTCGACGATGCCTACGGCCGCTGGTTCGAACAGCACTTCGTCGGCACCCCGCCGCGCTGCCGCGTACTGCGCTATGGCTTGGAGCACACCGCGGACATCACCGCGCGCGACATCCGCGCCGGCGCGCAGGGCAGCCAGTTCACCCTGGTCGCACCGGGCGGCGAAGCCCGCGTGGTGCTGGGCCTGCCGGGTCGCCACAACGTCAGCAATGCGCTGGCCGCTGCCAGCCTGGCGCTGGCCGCCGGTGTCGATCTGGCGCTGATCGCGGCCGGCCTGGCCGAAGCACAGCCGGTACCGGGCCGCCAGATCGCCCATCAGCTGCGCAACGGCGCGGTGCTGGTGGACGACAGCTACAACGCCAACCCCGGTTCGCTGGCCGCGGCCATCGACGCCCTTGCCGCCGCACCGGAAGATGGTTGGCTGGTGCTGGGCGACATGCGCGAGCTGGGTCCGGACGCCGAAGCGCTGCACGCGCAGGCAGGGCTCCGCGCGCGCGCTGCTGGCCTGAAGCGCCTGTATGCGCTGGGCCCGCTCAGCGCCGCTGCCGCCACCGCCTTCGGTGAAGGCGGCCGTCATTTCGCCACCCATGACGCGCTGTCGCAGGCGCTGAAGGACGAGCTGCACGCCGGCGTGCGCTGCCTGGTCAAGGGTTCCCGTGGCAGCGCCATGGACACGATTGTCAAAGCGCTGCTGGCGCAAGGAGAGGAATCCCCGCATGTTGTATGAACTGGCTCGATGGTTGCAGCAGTTGGAGAGCCTGTTCGGGCTGTTCAACTACCAGACGTTCCGCGCCATCCTTGCCGCGTTGACGGCCCTGTTCCTGTCGCTGTGGCTCGGCCCGGCGATGATCCGCAAGCTTGCCCAGTTCAAGGGCGGCCAGCCGATCCGCAAGGACGGTCCGCAGACCCATTTCTCCAAGGCCGGTACGCCGACCATGGGCGGTTCGCTGATCCTGCTCACCATCACCCTGTCGGTGCTGATGTGGGCCGACCTGCGCAACCGCTACGTGTGGCTGGTGCTGGCGGTGATGCTGTGCTTCGGCGCCATCGGCTGGTATGACGACTGGATCAAGATCGTCCGCCGCGACCCGAACGGCCTGAAGTCGCGCTGGAAGTACCTGCTGCAGTCGATCTTCGGCCTGGCCGCGGGCCTGTTCCTGTTCTACACGGCCGACGTGCCGGCAGCACTGACCTTCTACATCCCGATGTTCAAGTCGATCGCGCTGCCGCTGGCCGGCATCGGATTCGTGGCCATCGCCTACTTCTGGATCGTCGGCTTCTCCAACGCGGTGAACCTGACCGACGGCCTGGACGGCCTGGCGATCATGCCGACCGTGCTGGTGGCCTGCGCACTGGGCGTGTTCGCCTACGCCTCGGGCAACGTGGTGTTCGCCAACTACCTGCAGATCCCGCAGATCCCGGGCGCCGGCGAGCTGGTCATCATCTGCGCGGCCATCGCCGGTGCGGGCCTGGGGTTCCTGTGGTTCAACACCTATCCGGCCATGGTGTTCATGGGCGACATCGGCGCGCTGGCGCTGGGTGCGGTGCTGGGTACGATCGCAGTGATCACCCGCCAGGAGCTGGTGCTGGTGATCATGGGCGGCGTGTTCGTCATCGAAACGCTGTCGGTGATGATCCAGGTCGCCTCGTTCAAGCTGACCGGCAAGCGCGTGTTCCGCATGGCGCCGATCCACCACCACTTCGAACTGAAGGGCTGGCCGGAGCCGCGCGTGATCGTGCGCTTCTGGATCATCTCGGTCGTGCTCGTGCTGATCGGCCTGGCCACGTTGAAGGTGCGCTGAGATGAACGACCTGTCCCGCCAGGCAACACGCCTTGAGGCCATCGAAGGCAGCTACGACAAGTGGCTGCTGGGCGCGATCATCGCGCTCACGGGCATCGGCGTGGTGATGGTGGCGTCCAGCTCGATCGCTCTGATGAGCAGCCCGTTCTACTACCTCAACCGCCACCTGATCTTCCTGGCGGTGGGTATCGTGCTGGCGGTCGTTGCCGCCCGCACTGAACTGAAGTCCATCGAGCAGTACAACCAGATGCTGCTGCTGGGCTGCTTCGTGCTGCTGTTGGCGGTGTTCGCACCGGGCCTGGGCAGCACGGTCAACGGCGCACGCCGCTGGATCAATCTGGGCATCTCCAAGTTCCAGACGGTGGAAGCGGTGAAGGTGCTCTATATCGTCTGGCTGTCCAGCTACCTGGTGCGCTTCCGCGACGAGGTCAACGCGACCTGGCCGGCGATGCTCAAGCCACTGGGCGTGGCCGGTGCGCTGGTGCTGTTGCTGCTGCTGCAGCCGGACTTCGGTTCCTCGACCCTGCTGCTGGCGATCACCGCCGGCATGCTGGTGCTGGGCGGTGTGAACATGCCGCGCATGTCGATGCCGGTGATCATCGGCCTGGTCGGCATGAGCGCGCTGGCGATCATCGAACCGTACCGCATGCGCCGCATCACCTCCTTCCTCGACCCGTGGGCCGACCAGCAGGGCGACGGCTACCAGCTGTCCAACGCGCTGATGGCCGTGGGCCGCGGCGAGTGGACCGGCGTTGGCCTGGGCAACTCGGTGCAGAAGCTGTACTACCTGCCGGAAGCACATACCGACTTCATCTTCTCGGTTACTGCCGAGGAATTCGGTTTCCTCGGCACCTGCGTGATCGTGGCCCTGTACGCGCTGCTGGTCGGCCGCACGTTCTGGCTGGGCATGCGCTGCGTGGAAATGAAGCGCCACTTCTCCGGTTACATCGCCTTCGGCATCGGCCTGTGGATCAGCATGCAGACCTTCGTCTCGATCGGCGTGAACCTGGGCATCCTGCCGACCAAGGGCCTGACCCTGCCGCTGATCTCCTCCGGCGGTTCGTCGGTGCTGATGACCTGTGTGGCGATGGGCCTGCTGCTGCGCGTCTCCTATGAACTCAAGCGCGCCGAGCGTCGCCAGGCCGTGCGCATCGGTGGTGGCGACGAGGCCGTGGCCGATGCACCCGTGGACGCGCCGGCCGCACCGGCTGCGGCCAGCGTGCCGATGAGCGCCGAGCCGACGGCTGCCGCTGCAGCGAACGCCGCACGCGGTACCAGCCGCCTGCAGTCGCGCATCGAACCGACCTTCGGGAGGCTGTCATGAGCGCAGCCACCGATAACGTGCGCCCGGTGATGATCCTGGCCGGTGGCACCGGCGGTCACATCTTCCCCGGCCTGGCCGTGGCCCGCGTGCTGCGCGCCCGCGGCGTACCGGTCACCTGGATGGGCGCCGATGGTGCGATGGAAACCCGCCTGGTGCCGCAGCACGACATTCCGATCGACACGCTGGCCATCACCGGCCTGCGCGGCAAAGGCAAGCTGGCCCTGCTGGGCGCGCCGTGGCGGCTGATGCGCGCGCTGCGTGCCGCCGGCATGATCATCCGCAAGCGCCAGCCGCGTGCGGTGGTCGCCTTCGGTGGTTTCGCGTCCGGCCCGGGGGGCATGGCCACACGCCTGCACGGCCTGCCGCTGCTGGTGCACGAACAGAATCGCGCTCCCGGCATGACCAACCGCATCCTGTCGCGCTATGCGCGCCGGCTGCTGACCGGTTTCCCGGGCACCTTCGCCAAGGGCGAGGAGTTCGTCGGTAACCCGGTGCGCGCCGAAATCGCCGCCATCGCACCACCGGAACAACGCTTCGCCGACCGTCATGGCCCGCTGCGCGTGCTGGTGGTGGGCGGCAGCCAGGGCGCGCGCGCACTCAACACCGGCATGCCGCAGGCGATCGCCGCACTGGGTACCGGGGTTCCGGTGCAGGTGCGCCACCAGAGCGGCGAGAAGATGCATGCCGAAGCGGTCGAGGCGTATGCCAAGGCCGGCGTGCAGGCAGAAATCACGCCGTTCATCGCCGACATGGCCGAGGCCTTTGCCTGGGCCGATCTGGTGGTGTGCCGTGCGGGCGCTTCGACGCTGGCCGAGCTGTGTGCGGTGGGTGTCGGCAGCGTGCTGGTGCCTTTCCCCGCTGCCGTCGACGATCACCAGACCCGCAATGCAGAGTACCTGGTCGAGCGCGGCGCGGCGGTTTTGCTGAAGCAGGACGGAACGCTGGCCGACGGCATTGCCGCACTGCTGCGCGATCTGTCCGAAAATCCCGCCCGCCGCATGCAGATGGCGCAAGCCGCGCGTGCCCTGGCCAAGGTCGATGCCGCCGAGCGCATCGCCGATATCATTCTTGAGGAAGCTGTATGAAGAAGGCATGCCACCGCGCCTGCCCTGCGCGAGGCCGCGCATGATCCGTCGCCTGCACGACACCAACGACCTGGTGCGCGCGTTCCCGCGCGTGCATTTCGTCGGCATCGGCGGCACCGGCATGAGCGGTATCGCCGAAGTGATGCTGACGCTGGGCTATGAGGTGTCCGGCTCGGACAACGCCGACAACGTGGCGACCCGTCGCCTGGCCAGCCTGGGTGCGCGCATCATGCGCGGCCACTCCGCAGCCAACGTGCTGGGCACCGACTGCGTGGTGGTCTCCAGTGCCATCCGCGAAGACAACCCGGAACTGATGGAAGCGCGCAGCCAGCGCATTCCGATCATGCCGCGTGCGGCGATGCTGGCCGAGCTGATGCGCTTCCGTCGCGGCATCGCCGTGGCCGGTACCCATGGCAAGACCACCACCACCAGTCTCACCGCGGCGGTGCTGAGCGAAGGCGGCCTGGACCCGACGTTCGTGATCGGTGGCCAGCTGCTGGCTGCCGGCGCCAACGCCAAGCTGGGCGGTGGACAGTGGCTGGTGGCCGAGGCCGACGAAAGCGATGGCAGCTTCCTGCGCCTGAACCCGCTGATGTCGATCATCACCAACATTGACGCCGATCACCTGGAGAACTACGGCAACGACTTTGCCCGCGTGCAGGCGGCGTTCGCCGAGTTCCTGCAGCGCCTGCCGTTCTACGGCCTGGCGGTGCTGTGCATCGACGATCCGGAAGTCGCGGCTCTGGCTGCCAAGACCCCGCGCCACGTGATGAGCTACGGCATGAGCCCGCAGGCCGACGTGCGCGCCGAGAACGTGGTGCAGGAAGGCTCGCGCATGCGCTTCACCCTGCGCCTGCCGCAGGGCACCAGCCAGGAAGTGGTGCTGGCGCTGCCGGGCAAGCACAACGTACTCAACGCGCTGGCCGCCGCTGCGGTGGGCTGGCAGCTGGGCGTGGCACCGGACGCGATCGCGCGCGCACTGGAAGGCTTCGCCGGTGTCGGCCGTCGCTTCAACGATCTGGGCGAAGTGACCACCGCCAGCGGCGCCAAGGTCCGCATCATCGACGACTACGGTCATCACCCGAGCGAGCTGGAAGCGGTGTTCGCCGCCGCCCGTGGTGGCTGGGCCGACAAGCGCCTGGTGGTGGCCTTCCAGCCGCACCGCTACAGCCGTACCCGCGACCAGTTCGACAAGTTCGCCGCGGTGCTGTCCAGCGTCGATGCACTGGTGCTGAGCGAGGTCTACCCGGCCGGCGAGGAACCGATTGCTGGTGCCGATTCGCATGCGTTGGCCCGCGCCATCCGTGCGCGTGGCCGCAGCGAGCCGGTGGTGGTGGGCAAGGCCGCCGAGCTGGCCAGCGTGCTGCCGGACGTGCTGCAGGACGGTGACCTGCTGCTGATGATGGGTGCCGGCGACATCGGTGCCGTGGCCACCCATATCGCGGTGGAAGGCTTCAAGGGGGAGGGCGAGGCGTGAGCGCGCTGACCTTCCGGCCGCTGCGCGTGACCGACCCGGCCGTGTTCGGCCGCGTCGCCGTGCTGCTCGGCGGCAGCTCCAGCGAACGCGAGGTGTCGCTGGACTCCGGCCGCAACGTACTGGAAGCGCTGCAGTCGCGCGGCGTCGATGCGTTCGCGGTGGATGGCATTCCGGCGCTGGCCAAGGCGCTCGCCGCCGGTGGCATCGATCGCGTGTTCAACATCCTGCATGGCCACAACGGTGGCGGTGAGGACGGCATCGTGCAGGGCCTGATGGACGCCTTCGGCGTGCCGTACACCGGCTCGAACGTGCTGGGCTCGGCGCTGAGCATGGACAAGATCCGCACCAAGCAGGTGTGGCTGTCGCTGGGCCTGCCCACCCCGCAGTACCGGAAGGTGGACGCGACCACGGTGCATGCACTGGCAGCCGAACTGGGCCTGCCGGTAGTGGTGAAGCCGGCCAATGAAGGCTCCAGTGTGGGTATCAGCCGGGTCACCGACGATGCCGGCCTCGATGAAGCCGTGGCGCTGGCCGCGCGCTACGACGGCCAGCTGCTGATGGAACAGATGGTGGTGGGCGACGAGCTGACCGTGGCCATCCTCGGCGATGTCGCACTGCCGTCGATCCGCATCGTGCCCAAGGGCCAGTGGTACGACTACAACGCCAAGTACATCGCCGAGGACACCCAGTACCTGTGCCCAGGCCTGGACGGTGACGACGAAGAGGAAATCCGCCGCATCGCGCTCGCCGCGTTCCGTGCCGCTGGCTGCCGTGGCTGGGGCCGTGTGGACGTGATGCGCGATCGCAGCAGCGGCCGCTTCTTCCTGCTGGAAGTGAATACCGCGCCGGGCATGACCAGCCATTCGCTGGTGCCCAAGGCCGCAGGCCAGGCCGGCATCAGCTTCGAAGAGCTGGTGTGGCGCGTGCTGGAACAGACCCTGGAGGCCTCGCACGCATGAACGCGGTGCTGCGCATCTTCGTCTGGCTGTTGGCGCTGTCGGTGGTTGCACTGCCGGTGGTGGCCGTGGTCAATGGCTGGGTCGGCGCCGAGCGCTGGCCGCTGGCGAAGCTGCGCGTGCATGGTGAGTTCAAGCGGGTGCCGGCCGAGCAGTTGCAGCAGGTGCTGCTGCCGTACGCGCACGCGGGCTTCTTCGCGGTCAAGCTGCAGGACGCGCAGGACGCCCTGGAGCAGCTGCCGTGGGTGGAAAGCGCGCAGGTGCGCAAGCAGTGGCCGGACGTGCTGGAAGTGACCCTGGTCGAGCACAAGCCGTTCGCGCGCTGGGGCAACGACCGCCTGGTTTCCGAGCAGGGCAAGTTGTTCCCCACGCCGAAGAAGCTGGCCGATCTGGCGCTGCCCGAACTGGACGGCCCCGACAGCCAGACCGAAGAAGTGATGAAGCTGTACAGCGACTCGCGTGCATTGTTCGCACCGGCCGGCGTCGACGTGCGCCGGGTGACGATGGATGCGCGCGGCAGCTGGTCGCTGGTGCTGAGCAACGGTACCGAAGTGGTGGTCGGCCGCGACGACGCGCGCTCGCGCATGCAGCGCTTCGTCAAGGTGCTGCCGCAGCTCAACCGTCAGGACGCGCCGATCGAGCGCGCCGACCTCCGTTACACCAATGGTTTCACGCTGAGCTGGGGTACCCCGGCCACGCCGGCGAAAACGCCGGCGACCCCAGCCAGCAGGACGCAGGAAAGGACATGAATCGCAAGGGTGACAAATCGCTGATCGTTGGGCTGGACATCGGCACCTCCAAGGTGGTGGCGCTGGTGGGCGAGTACTCGCCGGGCAACCCGATCGAAGTGATCGGCATCGGCTCGCACGAGTCGCGCGGGCTCAAGCGTGGCGTGGTGGTGGACATCGAATCGACCGTGCAGTCGATCCAGCGCGCGGTGGAAGAAGCCGAGCTGATGGCCGGCTGCGAGATCCGCTCGGTGTATGCCTCGATTTCCGGCAACCACGTGCAGTGCAAGAACTCGCCGGGCATCGTGCCGATCCGCGACGGCGAAGTGACCTGGGGCGACCTGGATCGCGTGCTCGATGCGGCCAAGGCCGTGGCGATTCCGGCCGACCAGAAGATCCTGCACGCGATCCCGCGCGAGTACGTGCTGGACGATTCGCAGGAAGGCATCCGCAACCCGGTCGGCATGACCGGCGTGCGCTTGGAAGTGCATGCCCACCTGGTGGTGTGCGCGCAGTCGGCTGCGGCCAACATCAGCAAGTGCGTCCAGCGCTGCGGCCTGCAGGTGGACGACCTGGTGCTGTCCTCGCTGGCCTCCAGCGTGGCGGTGCTGACCGCTGACGAGCGCGAGCTGGGCGTGGTGCTGGTCGACATGGGCGCCGGCACCACCGATATCGCGGTGTTCGTGCAGGGCGCGATCTGCCACACGGCTTCGCTGCCGATCGCCGGCGACCACGTCACCAATGACATCGCGCACATGCTGCGCACGCCGACCCCGGAAGCCGAGCAGATCAAGGTGCGCTATGCCTGCGCCCTGGCCCAGCTGGCCACCGCCGAGGAAAGCATCCAGGTGCCGTCGGTGGGCGACCGCCCGCCGCGCCGCATGCCGCGCCATTCGCTGGCGCAGGCCGTGCAGGGCCGCTACGAGGAAATCTTCGAGATGGTGCAGGCCGAACTGCGCCGCTCCGGCTTCGAGGAACTGGTACGCGCCGGCATGGTGCTGACCGGTGGCGCTTCGAAGATGGAAGGCGTGGTCGAACTGGCCGAGGAAATGCTGCAGATGCCGGTGCGCGTGGGCATCCCGCAGCACGTCACCGGCCTGGGCGAAGTGGTGGGCAACCCGGTGCATGCCACCGGCGTGGGCCTGCTGCTGATGGGCAGCCAGATCGAGCACCCGCGGCGGCCGTCGCTGCCGACCGGGCGCGCCGGAAGCATGTTCAAGAAACTCAAGACCTGGTTCCGCGGCGAGTTCTGACGCGGAACCCGTAACACCGGGCATCGCCCGGGCGCAGCACCCGCAGTACCCGTAGCACAACGCAACACCGGCAACACACAACCCACACAGCCGCAACGTCGGCATGCAGCAGGACGGCAGGACGCCCGAATGCCCATGCCAGCCAAAGCGGATACAACGAGGACACGGACATGGCGCATTTTGAACTGATCGAAAAGATGGCACCCAATGCGGTGATCAAGGTGGTTGGCGTGGGCGGCGGCGGCGGCAATGCCGTGGCGCACATGGTCAACTCGGCGGTGGACGGCGTGGAATTCATCACCGCCAACACCGACTCGCAGGCCATCAAGAATTGCGGTGCCAAGCTGCAGCTGCAGCTGGGTACCAACGTGACCAAGGGCCTGGGCGCAGGCGCGAACCCGGAAGTCGGCCGTCAGGCCGCGCTGGAAGACCGTGAGCGCATCATGGACGCCCTGCAGGGTGCGGACATGGTGTTCATCACCGCCGGCATGGGCGGTGGTACCGGCACCGGCGCTGCGCCGGTGGTGGCACAGCTGGCCAAGGAAATGGGCATCCTGACCGTGGCCGTGGTCACCAAGCCGTTCCCGTTCGAAGGCCGTCGCCGCATGCAGGTGGCGCTGAAGGGCATCGAGGAACTGAGCCAGCACTGCGACTCGCTGATCACCATCCCGAACGAGAAGCTGATCACCGTGCTGGGTCGCAACGCGACCATGATCCAGGCCTTCCGTGCCGCCAACGACGTGCTGCAGGGCGCCGTGCAGGGCATCGCCGACCTGATCGTGCGTCCGGGCCTGATCAACGTCGACTTCGCCGACGTGCGCACCGTTATGTCCGAAATGGGCCTGGCGATGATGGGTACCGGCACCGCCCGTGGCGATGACCGCGCCCAGGCCGCGGCAGAAGCCGCGATCCAGAACCCGCTGCTGGACGATGTGAACCTGGCCGGTGCCAACGGCATCCTGGTCAACATCACCGCCGGCGCCGACTTCACCATGGCCGAGTTCGACGAGATCGGCCGCACCATCGATGGCTTCGCTTCCGAGGACGCCACCGTGGTGGTCGGTACCGTGCTGGATCCGGACATGCAGGACGAAGTGCGCGTGACCGTGGTCGCTACCGGCCTGAACCGCGTGTCGGCCAGCAAGACCCAGCGTCCGGGCGAGCGTGCGCCGATCAAGCTGGTCCGCAATGCCACCACCGGCCAGCCGGAATTCGGTGACTTCGACAACGGCGGCGACGCCGTGTCCAAGGCCGTGGGCGGCATGGGTCTGGGCCTGCGTCGCGCCAGCAGCGATACCGCGGCAGCCTCCGCTCCCTCGGCCCCGGCCGCTTCGGCCCCGGCGGCGGCGGAACTGCCGAACGATTACCTGGACATCCCGGCGTTCCTGCGCCGCCAGGCGGACTAAGCGGGGCGCCCGGGGCTTGTCCTCCCCGGGTTGCGCCACCATGTCCTGAAAACGCGGGCGCCGGGCCAGGATGGGTCCGGCTGCCCTGCTTCACGCGCGTCCCCGCGGCGTGCCGGTGCATCCTGCCGGCAGCCTTCACTGGCGTTTCAGCCAGGGTAGGGGAGGGCGCGTGTTAATCTAATGTGTCACTTCCGGCCCATCCCCCATGATCCAGCAACGCACCCTCAAGAACACGATCCGCGCCACCGGCGTTGGCCTGCACAGCGGTGACAAGGTCTACATGACCCTGCGCCCGGCACCGGTCAACCATGGGATCGTGTTCCGTCGCGTGGACCTGGACCCGGTGGTGGAAGTGCCGGCCAAGGCCGAACTGGTCACCGAAGTGACCCTGTGCACCGGCCTGACCTGCAACGACGCCAAGATCCAGACCGTCGAACACCTGATGTCGGCGCTGGCCGGCCTGGGTGTGGACAACATCATCGTCGAACTGTCCTCGGCCGAGCTGCCGATCATGGACGGTTCGGCCGGCCCGTTCGTGTTCCTGCTGCAGTCGGCAGGCATCGTGGAACAGGACGCGCCCAAGCGCTTCATCCGCGTGCTGAAGACCGTGGAAGTGACCGAGGGCGACAAGGTGGCCCGCTTCAGCCCGTACGAGGGCTACAAGCTGGGCTTCACCATCCAGTTCGATCACCCGATGATCCCGGCCAAGCAGTCGCGCCAGGAAATCGAGTTCTCGACGCTGGCCTACACCAAGGAAATCTCCCGCGCGCGCACCTTCGGTTTCATGCGCGACCTGGAATACATGCGCGAGCGCAACCTGGGCCTGGGCGGTTCGATGGACAACGCCATCGTGCTGGACGAGTTCCGCGTGCTCAACGAAGACGGCCTGCGCTACGCCGACGAATTCGTGCGCCACAAGATCCTCGACGCGATCGGCGACCTCTATCTGGCCGGTGGCCAGGTGCTGGGTGCCTACGAAGGCTTCAAGTCCGGTCACGCCCTCAACAACAAGCTGGTGCGGGCGCTGATGGCCGACGCCACCGCCTGGGAATGGGTCAGCTTCGACTCGCCGGCCACCCCGGACCCGGTGGAATATGCCACTCCGGCCTACGCCTGATTCCTGTAGATCGTTGAATTGAAAGACAAAAGCGCCGCCTTCCAGGGCGGCGTTGTCGTTTCAGGCGTGTCCGGCGCATTCAGCATGCTTGACGCGCGTCAAGGCCGGTTCGAGGTCACGGTTTTGTGAACCTGTTGGATCGGAAGCCTGAATTTAACGTAGTTTTAACAACAATCTAACGACAGGCCCCCGGATGGCAGCTAGGATGCGACCCGGCCCCCGAAATGTTTCACGCCGTGGTGACACGCGCGACGGGGAGCGGAGCCGGATGCTCCGTTGTCGTCAGGACCGCTTCTTCGGCTTCGAAGGAACGTCCTGCAGGCAAGCCAAGGCGTCGCGTAGCCCTTTGTGCGTGGCGGCTGAAACTGCGTGGGGTCCATTCCGGTTGTCGAGCGCTGGGGAGCGCGTGGGAGTGGGAGACGCAGTCTTGATGGTCACCCTGGTGGCCTTCAGCCCGATGGAACGGGCCGCGTCGAGCAACTGGGCTTCGGCAAGCCGCAACTTGGCATGCCAGACCGGGGACTCGACGAGAAAAACGAGGTGTTCCCCGTCCACATTGGCCAGCCGGCAACGGCTGCGCAGAGGTGGCGGCAACTGGGGGCGCAACTGACGGTCCAGCGCGTCGAGCCACAAGGCACGCCGCAGCGGGTTCCCGCTTTTGTCCGCCATCACCGCATCCAGCGCCGGCTTCGGCACTGACGCGGGGCGAACGCTGGATTTCGGCTCAGACATGAAAACTCACTGATGGCATTCAAAAAGATCGTAATCAAAACGCGTGAAGGACAGGCCAAAGCGTCGCCGATCGCGCGTTTGCGGTTCTATTTCGAGGACCGCCCCCGCGCCCTGCTGGGCAGCGTGCTCGGGGTAGGCTGCATTATCGGCCTTGCCGGCGGCATTGGCGCCAGCGCGCTGAATGATTCCCGCCTGCAGGCCAAGGTCGAGCGCCAGGATGCAGAGCTGGCCAAGGTCAAGCGCGATGCGCAGACCCAGGTCAACGCGCTGGCGGCCCGCCTCGGCGAGCTGCAGGCCCAGGCCACCCGCCTCAACGCCCTCGGCGAACGGCTGACCCAGATGGGCAAGCTGGAAGACGGCGAGTTCGACTTCAACGAGACCCCCGGTCTCGGTGACGGCGACGCCGGCGGCCCGACCAGCGACATCCCGGTCAAGGACGTCAACGCCGACTTACAGGTGCTGGAGCAGCGCTTCGCAGCTTCAGGCCGCCAGTTGTCGGTGATGGAATCGCTGATGTTCGACCACCAGCTGCAGCAGAACGCCGTGCCGTCGCGCATGCCGATCCGCAACAGCTACGTGACCTCCGGTTTCGGCACCCGTGCCGACCCGTTCGGCCGCGGTGCCGCCACCCACAAGGGCATGGACTTCCACGCCAGGGTCGGTGACCCGGTGATGGCCGTGGCCGAAGGCGTGGTCAGCTTCTCCGGCGTGAAGGGCGGCTACGGCAACGTGGTCGACGTCGACCACGGTAACGGCTACGTCACCCGCTACGCGCACAATTCGCGCCTGGTGGTGAAGGTCGGCGACCTGGTCCGTGCCGGGCAGGAAGTGGCCAAGGCCGGTTCCACCGGTCGTTCGACCGGCGCCCACGTGCACTTCGAGGTGTGGGAGAACGGCAACGTGGTCAACCCGCGCAAGTTCCTCGGCGACGGCGGCAACACGCCGGTCGGCCGCGTCAGCCGCGGCTGATGCCCCATTGGGGTGCCGGCTGCCGTCGGCACTACCGCCCCCGGAGTACGGGGGCAGCGCCGTAGGCGCGGGGGTGTGGAGGCGAGGTAAGTGGGGCCCACGGTTCGCGCAGCGAAGCGTGGGAGCGCCAGCGCGCATGCGCTGACGCGTACCCGGCCAGCGGCCGGCACTACCGGGAGTGTTCGGATGCCATTGCCGCCAAAGGGTTGAAACCCCTTGCGGCCGTCCCAAGCTACAATGGGTGTTGCCATCGACAGGGCGCCAGGCGCCCTGTTTCGTTTGCGGCGGACGGATCCCAAGGGGGAGGCCGGGCGTCGTGTCCATCCAACCCGGTTCCTTCAATGATCAACAGCCTGCTTACCCGCGTATTTGGCAGTCGTAACGAACGACAGCTGCGCCAGCTCAACCGCATCGTCGCCAAGATCAATGCGCTGGAGCCGGAGATCGAGAAGCTTTCCGACGAGCAGCTTCAGGCCAAGACGCCGGAGTTCAAGCAGCGCATCGCCGACGGTGAAGCCCTGGACAAGGTGCTGCCGGAAGCGTTCGCGGTCTGCCGCGAAGCCGGTCGCCGCGTGCTGGGCATGCGCCACTACGACGTGCAGCTGATCGGCGGCATGGTGCTTCACCTGGGCAAGATCGCAGAAATGCGCACCGGTGAAGGCAAGACCCTGGTGGCGACCCTGCCGGTGTACCTCAACGCGCTGGAAGGCAAGGGCGTGCACGTGGTCACCGTGAACGACTACCTGGCCCGCCGCGACGCCGCGCAGATGGGCAAGCTGTACAACTGGCTGGGCCTGAGCGTGGGCGTGGTGTACCCGGGCATGCCGCACAGCGACAAGCGTGAAGCCTACGCCTCGGACATCACCTACGGCACCAACAACGAATTCGGCTTCGACTACCTGCGCGACAACATGGCGCTGTCCAAGGCCGACCGCTACCAGCGCGGCCTGCACTACGCCATCGTCGACGAAGTCGACTCCATCCTGATCGACGAAGCACGTACCCCGCTGATCATCTCCGGCCCGGCCGACGATTCCCCGGAGCTGTACATCCGCGTCAACCGCGTCGTGCCGAACCTGGTCAAGCAGGAAGCGGAAGACGGCGAAGGCGACTTCTGGGTCGACGAGAAGGGCAAGCAGGTGCACCTGTCCGAAGCGGGCATGGAGCACGCCGAGCAGCTGCTGGTCGAGGCCGGCATCCTCGACGGCGAGACCGAAGGCCTGTACGCGCCGCAGAACCTGACCGTGGTCCACCACCTGAACGCCGCGCTGCGCGCGCACGCGATCTACCAGCGTGACGTGGACTACATCGTGCGCGATGGCGAAGTGGTCATCGTCGATGAGTTCACCGGCCGCACCCTGTCCGGCCGCCGCTGGTCCGATGGCCTGCACCAGTCGGTGGAGGCGAAGGAAGGCGTGCCGGTCCAGCGCGAGAACCAGACGCTGGCCAGCATCACCTTCCAGAACCTGTTCCGCATGTACAAGAAGCTGTCCGGCATGACCGGTACGGCCGATACCGAAGCCTTCGAATTCCAGAGCATCTACGGCCTGGAAGTGGTGGTGATCCCGACCAACCGCCCGACCATCCGCAAGGACAGCCCGGACCAGGTGTTCCTGAACCGCAAGGGCAAGTTCAATGCGGTGCTGGCCGACATCGAAGAGTGCGCCAAGCGTGGCCAGCCGGTGCTGGTGGGTACCACCTCGATCGAAACCTCGGAAATGCTGTCCGAGCACCTGCGCAAGGCCGGCGTGAAGCACGAAGTGCTCAACGCCAAGCAGCATGATCGCGAAGCGACCATCGTCGCCAATGCCGGTCGTCCGGCCGCGGTCACCATCGCCACCAACATGGCCGGTCGTGGTACCGACATCGTGCTGGGCGGTTCGCTGGAAGCGGAAATCCACGAGCTGGGCGAAGGCGCGACCGACGAACAGAAGGCCGCGGTCAAGGCCGATTGGCAGAAGCGCCACGAGGCCGTCAAGGCTGCCGGCGGCCTGCACATCGTCGGTACCGAGCGCCATGAGTCGCGCCGTATCGACAACCAGCTGCGCGGCCGTTCGGGCCGCCAGGGTGACCCGGGTTCGTCCCGCTTCTACCTGTCGCTGGAAGACAACCTGATGCGCATCTTCGCCTCCGACTGGGTGCAGAAGGCCATGCGCATGATGGGCATGAAGGAAGACGACGTCATCGAGGACCGCCTGGTCAGCCGCCAGATCGAGAAGGCGCAGCGCAAGGTCGAGGCCCACAACTTCGACATCCGCAAGAACCTGCTGGACTTCGACGACGTCAACAACGACCAGCGCAAGGTGATCTACGCACAGCGCGATGAACTGCTGGACGCCGAGTCGGTGAAGGACAACGTCGACGGCATCCGCGACGACGTGATCTTCGACGTGGTGGCCCGCTTCGTGCCGCCGAACTCGATCGACGAGCAGTGGGACCTGCGTGGTCTGGAAGCGACCCTGGAGTCGGACTTCGGCCTGCAGATGTCGCTGACCGACCTGGTCAAGTCGCACGAAGAGCTGGACGCCGAAGCCATCGCTGCCAAGGTGCAGGAGCGCGTCAACCAGCACTTCGCCGAGAAGGAAGCCGGTGTCGGTGAGGAAACCATGCGCGCGCTGGAGAAGCACGTGATGCTGACCGTGCTGGACCAGAGCTGGAAGGAGCACCTGGCGCGCATGGACTACCTGCGCCAGGGCATCTACCTGCGTGGTTACGCGCAGAAGCAGCCGAAGCAGGAGTACAAGAAGGAAGCCTTCGAGCTGTTCTCGGACATGCTGGAGAACGTCAAGCGCGAAGTGGTGACCCTGCTGTCGCGCGTGCGCATCCGCAGCGACGAGGAAGTGCAGGCGCTGGAAGCAGCCGAACGCCAGCAGGCCGAAGCGCGCCTGAGCCAGTCGCAGTTCCAGCACCAGGACGTAGGCGGCTACAGCGCCGACGAGGAAGCCGCGCAGGTGCAGGCTGCCCAGCAGGGCATTGCACAGGCGCAGCGCGATGAGCCGAAGATCGGCCGCAACGATCCATGCCCGTGCGGCAGTGGCAAGAAGTACAAGCACTGCCACGGCCAGCTGAGCTGACCCCGAAGAGCCCCGCGAAAGCGGGGCTCTTTTTTCATGGCGGCTGTTTCGCGGGGCTGATCCGGCCCGATCCGAGATTGCGCGGGCCGCCCTGTTCTGGGCATGCTTCCCCCATGGCTCCCCCCACCCGATCGATCCACGTCGTGGCCGCCGTCATCACTGACGCCCGTGGCCGCGTGCTGCTCAACCGTCGTACCGAGAACCGCGACATGGCCGGCCTGTGGGAGTTCCCCGGCGGCAAGCGCGAATCCGGCGAGACCTCCGAACAGGCGTTGGTTCGCGAGCTACGCGAGGAACTGGGCATCGAAGCCGATGTCGGCGAATGGCTGATGGATGTGCCGCAGCGCTACCCGGACAAGCACCTGACCCTGGAAGTGCGCCACGTGCGCAGCTGGAAGGGGACGCCACGTGGCCGCGAGGGCCAGGCCATTACCTGGGTGGCGCCGGACAAACTGGGTCGCTATTCGATGCCACCGGCCGATCTGCCGGTGGTGGCCGCGCTGCGCCAACCCGACAGCTACCTGATCACCCCGGCGCCGTCCGATGACGCCGACGGCGTGCAGCACTGGCATGAGCAGCTGCAGCGTGTGGTGGCGGCGGGCCAGCAGCGCATCCAGCTGCGGTTGCCGACGGCACATCCGCAGCGCCAGGCGATGGTCGAACAGGCCGTGCGCACGCATCGTCGCAGCGGGGTGCAGTGGCTGCTCAACCGCGATATCGAACGCGCGCGCGTACTGGGCGTGGGGGTGCACCTGGGCAGCGAGCAGCTGCTGGAGTTGTCGCAGCGTCCGCTGCCCGAAGGCCAGCTGGTGGCCGCGTCCTGCCATGACCTGCAGCAGCTGCAGGCCGCACAGCGGTTGGGCTGCGACTTCGCCGTGCTGGGCCCGGTGCAGGCCACGGCCAGCCATCCCGATGCCGTGCCGCTGGGCTGGAACGCGTTCGCCGAGCTGCGCGCGCAGGTGTCACTGCCGATCTATGCGCTGGGCGGCATGGGCCGCGGTCACATCGCCGAAGCGCGTCGCCATGGTGGGCAGGGCATCGCCGCGATTCGCGCGCTGTGGCCGGAGTAAGGCTGCTTCGCTCGCCGGGCATGGCCCGGCGCTACCGTGTGGGATGGGGGCAGTAGATCCACGCCATGCGTGGATGGATGCTCGCGATCACAACGTGATCCAGAAACACCCGTACTGCCGCCGCAACCCCAGCACCGTCGAAGCGCGCGACGCGCTGCCGGGCAGGGTCTGCTCCAGGCGCAGGCCGATGGGATGCCGCGCCACAGAGGCCACAGGGTCGGATCCCAACGCGGCAGGGCTCTGATCCTCATCCTGCGATTGCGGCAGCGCCTGTGACGGATACACCGGCACCACGTCCACCAGGGGCCGCCGCGCCAACGATTCCAGCTGGCCGAGGATGCGCTGCGCGCTCGCATCGGAAACCGCGCCCCACAGATACAGTGAGGACAGCCGATTCACATCGTTGCTGACGATGCCGACGCGCAGCGCGTCCACCAGTTCACTCAGCCGCCGCGGGCAGCGTGCCCCCAGGGTGTCGCGCTGCAGGGTGTTGCCGGCGGGCGCAGGCGGTGGCAACCGCGACCGCGCGCCCAGGCTGTCGCAGGGCCTGTCGGTGTAGACGCTTTGGCCCTGGGCATCGGTGCAGCGGTTCAGGCGCGTGGACTGTGCGTGGGCGGCGCTCGACAGAACGCACAGCGGCAGCAGCAACAGCAGGAAGGAAAGCCGGATCATCCTCGCAGGGTAGCGCCGATCACGCTTGCGCGCCGTGCTTTCAGCCCTGCAGCAGCTTCAGCACCGAAGTGGTCGGCTTGGCCAGGTTCAAGGTGTAGAAGTGCAGGCCGGGTGCGCCGCCTTCGATCAGGCGCTGGCACAGCTTGGCCACCACTTCAGTGCCGAATGCACGCACCGACTCTGCATCATCGCCATAGGCCTGCATCTTGCGGCTGATCCAGCGCGGGATCTCCGCACCGCACTGTTCGGAGAAGCGGCGCAGCTGGCTGAAGTTGGCGATCGGCATGATGCCGGGCGTGATGGGTACCTGCACGCCCAGCCGCCGCACTTCGTCGACGAAATGGAAGTAGGCATCAGGGTTGAAGAAGTACTGGGTGATCGCCGCATCGGCACCGGCGTCGATCTTGGCCTTGAAATGCTTCAGGTCGGCCAGTGCGTCGGAAGCCTGCGGGTGCGTTTCGGGGTACGCGCCCACTTCGATATGGAACGCATCGCCGTGCTCGGCGCGGATGAAGTCGATCAGTTCGGCGGCATAGCGCATGTCACCGGGGAAACCCATGCCCGACGGCAGATCGCCGCGCAGCGCGACCAGGCGGCGGCAGCCGATGGCGCGGTACAGCTTGAGCAGCTCGCGGATTTCCTGACGGGTGCCACCGACGCAGGACAGATGCGGTGCGGCATCGAAGCCATGGTGCTGGTTGAGATGGCGCACGGTCTCGGAGGTATAGCTCAGGGTCGAGCCACCGGCGCCGAAGGTACACGACACGTACTCGGGACCGTAGTCCTTCAGCCTGGCCGCGGCGCGGTCCAGCTGGCTGCGCTGTTCGTCGGTCTTGGGCGGATAGAACTCGAAGCTGATGGCGGTCATGGCACGGGCGGCAGCGGCGGGTGCGGATTAGTATATCGCTTCATCAAGATGGATGTTGTCAATTTGTGCGGGCGTACATCGTCAGCCGCCTGCGACCGTTCGCCCCGGCGATCGGCCGCTGCTCCGAAATCGCCCCCCGGGTGCCATGGCCGGCGGCACGCTGAGCCCATCCCGGCACCACCCACCTGATGAAGGAGCAGACGATGAAGATCTTCCTGGCACTCTGGTACGCAATGAAGGCGCTGGCCCGGCTGGCGATGATCGGCATGGCGATGGCCGTGCTCGGCTCCGGCTCGGCGCACGCCGCCAGCGCCCCGGCGGCGGGCAAGGTGCAGGTCGAGGTGGTCGGCAAGGGCCGCCCGCTGCTGATGATTCCCGGCCTCAACAGCAGCGCCGAGGTGTGGCGCGAGACCTGCCTGGCCCTGAAGGATGTGCAGTGCCATCTGGTGCAGCTGCCCGGCTTTGCCGGTGCGCTCGCGGCCGATCCGCGCCCGGTCGAGTTCCTGCCGGCGATGCGCGGGCAGCTGCTGGCCTACCTGCATGACCAGCATCTGGGCCCGGTGGTGGTGGTTGGCCACAGCCTCGGTGGCCTGCTGGGCCTGCAGATGGCGCAGGCCGAGCCGAAGGCGGTCAGCGCGCTGGTGGTGGTTGACGCCCTGCCATTCCTGCCGGCCGCGCGTGACCCGAAGGCCACCGCTGACAGCGTGCGGCCGGTGGCCGACCAGCTGCGCAAGGGCATGCTGGCCGCCGACGCCGCGCAATGGCAGGCGCAGTTGAAGGCGGGCCTGCCGGGCATGACCCGCGATCCGCAGCGCCAGGCCGAACTGGGCCGCTGGGGCGAAGACAGCGATCGCCAGACCACGGCCGATGCCATGCATGCGGTGATGACCACTGACCTGCGTGACAGCATTGCCTCGATCACCGCACCGACGCTGGTGCTGGGCAGCTGGGCCGGCTACCAGCCGATGGGTGGCACCGAGGACGGCACCCGGGCGGTGTTCCAGTCGCAGTACGCGAAACTGCAGGGCGTACAGATCGCGATGAGCGCGCAGGGTTTCCACTTCCTGATGTGGGATGATCCGCGCTGGTTGCAGGAACAGGTGCAGGCCTTCCTCGACCGCCACCACTGAGTTTCAACACGCCTCGGAATGGACATGCCGGATTCCTCCTCGACGGTACGCTTCTGGCTGCTCAATGCGCTGGTATGGGCGCTCTATGGCGTTGCCGGAATCGGCCTGCGCCAAGCCTATTTCAGCGATGCCGGAAGCGCAGGCGTGTTGATCACGCTGGGCCTGGCGTTGGCCCTGTTCGGATGCAGCGGTGCCATCCGCGCGCTGGCGCTGCGTGCAGACTGGTGGGCGCGCGGAACGGCCGGGCTGTTGCTGCGGCTGGCGCTGTCGGTGGCATTGGGCGCGGCAGTGGCGCAGCTGCTGGTGAACATCGCGCTGCACTCGGCGCTGGCCTGGAACTGGGTGAGCCTGGGGCGGCAGACGGCCGACTTCAGCCCCAAGGCGCTGCTGCTCTACTGGTACACCACTGCGGTGATGCTGGCCCTGTGGGCAGCGCTTTGGGCAAGCCTGCACAGCCTGCGCCGGATACGCGGGGCGGAACTGGCCCGCCTGCGCGCCGAAGCCGAGCGCAGTGCGCTGGAACGCGATGCGCTGCGTGCACGGCTCAACCCGCACTTCATGTTCAATGCGCTGAACAACCTGCGCGCGCTGATCCTGGAAGATCCTGAGCGTGCGCGCGACATGGTCACCCGCCTGTCACGCACGCTGCGCCAGGCGCTGGCGCACAACCGCAGCGAGCAGGTCACGCTGGCCGAGGAACTGGCGGTGGTCGACGACTATCTGGCAATCGAGGCGATCCACTTCGAGCAGCGCCTGCAGGTGCGGCGGCAGATCGATGCCGATGCCATGCAGGCGCAGTTGCCGGCGATGGCACTACAGCTGCTGGTGGAAAACGCGATCAAGCACGGCATCGCCAGCCGCCCCGGCGGCGGCGAGGTGCAGATCCGTGCCACGCTGGACAATGACGTGCTGCGCCTGCAGGTGGATAATCCGCTGGGCAGCGCCAACGAGCCCACCCCTGGGCATGGCGTCGGCCTGGCCTACCTGCGTGCGCAGCTCGGTACGCAAGGTCGTTTCATCCTGCAGCCGGTCGGCGACCGCATGCGGGCCCTGCTGGAGATTCCGCAATGAATGGCGTGCTGCGCGTGTTGATCGTTGATGATGCGCGGCTGGCGCGGCAGGAGCTGCGCACGCTGTTGTCGGCGCTGCCGTGGGTGCAGTGCGTGGGCGAGGCCGACGATGTGCCGGCCGCGCGCGAGGCGATCGCCACACTGGCGCCGGACCTGGTGCTGCTGGATGTGCAGATGCCCTCCGGCAGTGGCTTCGATGTGCTGGATGGGCTGGAGACGGTGCCGGCGGTGATCTTCGTTACTGCCTACGACGCCTACGCGGTGCGCGCGTTCCAGGCCAATGCGCTGGACTATCTGGTGAAGCCGGTCGAGGCACCGCGCTTGCTGGAAGCGTTGCAGCGGGCGCGCCAGCGCGAGGTGGTGGCGGGCGAAACGCCGGAGCCGCGCAGCACGCTGGGCGCGCAGGACCAGGTGTTCGTGCGCGAGGGCGAACGCTGCTGGTTCGTGGCGGTCTCGGAGATCCGCCGGCTGGTAGTGGATGGCAACTACACGCGGCTGTGGTTCCGCGACCAGAACGCGTTGCTGACCCGCAGCCTGAGTGCGCTGGAGGCACGCCTGCCGCCGGATCTGTTCTTCCGTGCCAACCGCAACACGCTGGTCAACCTGCGCCGTATCCGAGGCGTGACGCCCAGCATCGCTGATGGTTATGACCTGGCGCTGGATGACGGCAGCGAGGTGGAGGTGTCGCGGCGGCAGGCGCGTGAACTGCGCGAGCGGATGGCGTTGTAGTTGCCGCTACAGCTCGGCACTGACCGGGCTGGTGATGAAGCCCCACAGCAGGCGCGCCATCACCGCCGGTGAACGTGCCTGCGCGCGGGCGTAGGCGAGCAGTGCATCCAGCCGCGAGCGGTCGTAGAGGTGTCCGGCCAGCAGCACCGCGTGCACACGACGGGTGTTGGCGGTGTCCTGCAGCGGGTTGCCGTCGAGCAATACCAGGTCGGCGGCTTTGCCGACCTCGACACTGCCATGCGATGCCTGCAGCTCCAGATGACGCGCCGCGTGCAGCGTTGCCGCGCGCAGCACGTCGGCCTGGCTCAGGCCTGCCTGCCGCAGCCACTGCAGTTCCTCGTGATAGCGGAAGCCACCCAGCCCGGTATCGGTGCCGACCAGCACACTGACGCCGGCACGGTGCGCGGCACCGGTGAGGGCCAGTCCATGCTCGAAGTACGCCTTCAACGCGTCTTCGCCGCGCAGGCCAGGATAGCGTTCGGTGGTGGCCGTCAGATCATCGCGCCATGCCCAGCGCGAAAGTGGATCGAGATAGGCCAGACGTGGATCGTTGATGAAGACGGGGTCGCGCGCACGCGCATCCTCTTCGCGGGTGACATGGGTGGGTACGAACGCGGCGCCGCTGGCCTGCATCAAGCCGAACGCCTCATTGCACACGGAAGGCTGGTAGCCACCGACCATGCGTTCGGCCAGTGCGGTCGGATCTTCGCCATCCAGCGTACCGCCGCGCCACGCGGCGGCGTTGTCGAAGCAATGACGCACGAACAGGTGCGCATGCTCGAAACTGCGCTGGCCTGCCTGAAGCGCGCCCTCCAGCGGCACCGCCCTGGGCAGGTGGCCGACCAGCGGGCGATGCAGGTGCCGCGCTTCGCTGGCCAGCCGCTGGTAGGTATCCGCACGCAACCGGTTGTAGACCTTCAACGCGTCGACACCGCGCGCGCTGTACGTGCGCGCACGCTGTGCCGCGGTGTCCGGCGCCAACGCTGGATCTTCGAAATAGAAGCTGGCGATCTGCACGAAGCGCGGTGCGACCTGCTGGCCGGCAACGGCCTGTGCGGTCCAGCGGCGCTTGTCGGCCACGCAGGCGATCAGCGGATCGGTAGCCTGCGGGCAGTCCATCATGTCGCGGGTGCCGGTGATGCCATTGGCCAGCATCAGCGGGAACTGCAGCTGCGGCGACAGCTGCAGGGCGTGGGTGTGCATGTCCCAGAAGCCAGGCAGCAGCCAGCGGCCGCCGGCGTCGAAGACCGGCAACGCTGCATCGGCAATGCCTTCGCCGACGGCGGTGATCGTGCCGTTGCGGATGGTGACCGTGGTGGGTTCGCTGACCTGGCCGCGCGCGACGTCCACCACCCGCGCGTTGACGATCATGCGGCTGTTACCCGGCTCGGGCAACGGCGGTGCCGACAGCGGCCAGAGCAGAGCGGCGGCGAACAGCAATGGCGGCGCCAGCAGCAGAATGGTCAGGACGATCTGCCATCGCCGACGGTGGGCGGAACGGGGCAACGCGCGTGCTACATCCATGAGCCGGCGATCCTTGCATTGGGTCGCCCGCAGGGTGCTGCAAGCCGGACGCGGGCGCCAGTGACCATCGGCATCCGCCCCTGCCTGTCGCCGGGGCGGTTACCCTGTGCGGTGGAACCCCTGATCACGCCCCGCCATGTCCATCGTCCTCACCGACTTCGCCCGTCCCCGCCTGTTCCCGCGCGTGCCGCGCGGCAACACCATCCAGGATTGCACTGCCGAGCAGTTCGAGGCACACCTCAATGCGCACGCGCCGCTGAAGGTGCTCGATGGCTACGCGCCGTTCTGCAAGCTGTTCGTCTACGAGAACTGGACCAGCACGCGTTGCCTGACGGTGCCGGTCACCGACGCCAACCGCCACCAGCTGCGCAGCGGCTACGAGGCGCGCAACCGAGAGGAACTGCCGGTACTGGTGCGCTGGTTCGAGGGCGTGGAGTCGCCGCGCGCGAACTATCTGGTGGTGATCCTGTACAGCGCCGGGCAGCTGGCGAAGGAGGGTTCGCCGATCGAGGCCGACTGGGGCATCGTCGGCTGTATCTACACCGCCGAACCCGAAGAGGTACCGATGGCACCGATCACCATGATGCGCAATGCACTGGGCGTGGAGGAGGGCGGTTCCGGTGTGCCGCTGGATCGCGAGGCTTACCAGCGCTCCGTCGCGTTCTGGGAGAACAACGCCAACTGGCGGCCGTGAGCCCACGCTGCGGCCGGACAGTCGGCATGTGAACAGGGAAGATTGCAGCGGGGCGCTACCATGGCGGTGGATCAACGCAGGGAGCACAGGGATGGATGTTCGCAGTTGGATGCCGTTCGCATGGGTCGCCGCAGGCCTGCTGGCCGCGTGTGAGGGCTCTGCAGCAAAATACGATGCAGGCGCTGCCTGTGGTGCTTTGTCCGACGTGACGCCGATCCGCGATGCCGGCGTGGGTTCACTGCAGGCGCAGGCAACGTCGGGGCGCTGCACGTTCCATGTGGAAGCGGATGACGCTGCAGCGCTTTCGCGTCAGCAGTCGTTGCTGCAGAGCGTGTCTGCGATCGCCTGTAGTGCGCCAGCCACCACCCGGCCTTCGCAAGGGGCTGCAGGCTTCGACCTGCAGATGCCTGCGCGTTGCCCACTCTCTTCCAGCACGCCCTTGATTGCCCGGGAAGGAGGCTGGCACCAGCGGCGACTTTCGTCGGTCCCGACGTATCCTGCGGCCGCCATGCGCGAGGCCCAGCAGGGAGGTGTCGAGCTGATGCTGCTGCTGGATGCGCAGGGCAAGACCCAGGCGATTATCCTGTCCCGATCCAGCGGCTACCCGCTGCTCGATGCGGCGGCGCTCAAGCACGCGCGTGACTGGCGCTACGAGCGTGAAGCCGCAGGCAAGGCACCAAGCATGAGCCTGATACGCGGCACGGTCACGTTCAAGCTCAACTAAGGCGTCTGCAGGGCGGGCTCGGGCTTCCACTCCCACCAGGTGTAGTGGTATTCGCGCTCGGTCGCGCTCCATTGCTGCGCGCAGCAGGTGCACGTCAATCGGTAGCATTCGCCCCAGCCGTCCTCCGCTTCGCCCCGTGCACGCAGCTGCACGTGACCTTGTTCCAGCAGCGGCTCGGGGCTGAAGAACACATAGGATGGGTAGAGCGCGCACAGGCAGCCTTCGCGTGCCTGCCAGTAGCGCAGCCGTTGCAAGGCCGCCTTGAGGTGCGCCTGGTTGCTGATCAGCATGCCGCCAAGGGCGATGCCTTGGCAGCTGCGTTCGATCGTATCCACATGCGCGACCAGCGCGTCCAACGATGAGGCGCTGAACAGCCGAGCGACCGTACGCGCGGCATCGGTGATGCGCGTTGCATCGCGCGACAACAGGTCCTGCAGCAGCACATCGGCCTGTGCATCGTCGAGCCGGGGTATCGGCGCTGCAGACCAGGGCCAGCGCATCAGCGGGCCTTGCCGATGGCGGCGTAGTGGCCGGCCGTCAATCGCAGCAGGTCGGTCGGCGCCAGTTCCACCTCGAGGCCGCGGCGCCCGGCGCTGACATGCAGTGCGGGCAATGCCTGCGCGCTGGCGTCCAGGAACGTGCGCAGGCGCTTCTTCTGCCCGAGTGGGCTGATGCCGCCGACCAGGTAACCCGTCGCGCGCTGTGCAGCGTCAGCAGCGGCCATCTCGCACTTCTTGCAGCCGGCCGCTTCGGCCAGGGCCTTCAGGTCCAGCTGGCCGGCCACCGGCACGATCGCGACCAGCAGTTCGTGGGTCTCGGTGCTGGCCAGCAGGGTCTTGAACACCTGGGCGGGGTCGAGGCCGAGCTTGTCGACGGCTTCGCCGCCATAGGATTCGGCGTGAGCATCGTGCACGTAGCTGCGCACGGTATGGGCGATCTTCTCGCGCTTGAGCAGGTTGATGGCCGGAGTCATGGGGGCATCGTAGCGCGGCACGGCGGCGTTGCCTTGACCGAGGCTATTGTTCCCGCTCCGGGTGGGGAACATCCACGCATGGCGTGGATCTACTGGGGCCGGACGATCAGTAGATCGACGCCATGCGTGGATACGTGGTGTACGACTACAGGCGAACGCAGAACGGGCACCCGAAGGCGCCCGTTCTTTCTGCTTCCATTGCTGGGGTCAGAGCCCTTTCCTGCGGAAAGGGATCCGACCCCGCCACGATCAGTAGCGGTAGTGGTCCGGCTTGAACGGGCCTTCCACCGGCACGCCGATGTAGTCGGCCTGTTCCTGGCTCAGGGTGGTCAGCTTCACGCCGATCTTTTCCAGGTGGAGACGGGCCACTTCTTCGTCCAGCTTCTTCGGCAGCAGGTAGACCTTCTTCTCGTAGCTGTCCTTGTTCGCCCACAGGTCGATCTGTGCCAGGGTCTGGTTGGCGAAGCTGTTGGACATGACGAAGCTCGGGTGGCCGGTGGCGCAGCCCAGGTTCACCAGGCGGCCTTCGGCCAGCAGGAAGATCGCGTTGCCGTTCGGGAAGATGTACTTGTCCACCTGCGGCTTGATGTTGACGTGCTTGATGCCGGCGAACGACACCAGCGCATCGACCTGGATCTCGTTGTCGAAGTGGCCGATGTTGCAGACGATGGCCTGGTCCTTCATCGCGCTCAGGTGCTCGATGCGGATGATGTCCTTGTTGCCGGTGGTGGTGACGTACAGGTCGGCACGGCCCAGGGTCGATTCGATGGTGTTGACTTCATAGCCTTCCATCGCCGCCTGCAGGGCGCAGATCGGGTCGATCTCGGTGACGATGACGCGCGCGCCGTAGGCACGCAGCGAGGCCGCACAGCCCTTGCCGACGTCGCCGTAGCCGCAGACCACGGCCACCTTGCCGGCCAGCATCACATCCATCGCGCGCTTCAGGCCATCGGCCAGCGACTCGCGGCAGCCGTACAGGTTGTCGAACTTGCTCTTGGTGACCGAGTCGTTGACGTTGATCGCCGGGATCAGCAGGGTGCCGGCCTGGGCCAGCTGGTACAGGCGGTGCACGCCGGTGGTGGTCTCTTCGGAGACGCCCTTCCAGTCCTTGACCACGCGGCCCCAGTAACCCGGGCGCTCCTTGGCGACGCGCTTGAGCAGGTTCTTGATGACCTGTTCTTCGTGCGAGGCAGAGGCGGTGTTGACCCAGTCGCTGCCGTTTTCCAGCTCGTAGCCCTTGTGGATCAGCAGGGTCACGTCACCACCGTCGTCGACCACCAGCTCCGGGCCGGTCAGGGTGCCGTCGGCCAGGGTGAAGGTCAGCGCGTCCAGGGTGCAGTCCCAATACTCTTCCAGGGTTTCGCCCTTCCAGGCGAACACCGGGGTGCCGGTGGCGGCGATGGCGGCAGCGGCGTGGTCCTGGGTCGAGAAGATGTTGCACGAGGCCCAGCGCACGTCGGCGCCGATGTCCTTCAGGGTCTCGATCAGCACGGCGGTCTGGATGGTCATGTGCAGCGAGCCGGTCACGCGCACGCCCTTCAGCGGCAGCTCGGCCTGGTACTTGCGGCGGATCGACATCAGGCCCGGCATTTCGTGCTCGGCAATGTCCAGTTCCTTGCGGCCCCAGTCGGCCAGCGTGATGTCGCGGATCTTGTAATCACCTTCGGTGGAGAAGGTCTTGGCAACAGCGTTCATTCGTGTGCTCCGGTTGTGGGCGAGCGGGTGCTCGCATCTAGCCGGGCGCCGTTGTTACAAAGCCACCTTACCGAGCCTGGCCGGGCCTCGTGGGATCCGGTCGCAGCGCCCCTCGGCAGGGGAGAACCCCATTATATCGCGGCCCCGGCATGACATCCGGATGACCCAACCATCGGCAGATGGGGCGGCGTGCACGGCCTGTTAAGGTCGGTGTTTTCACGCATCACACAGGTGGAACGATGAGCATGCACGCGCGCCGCACACGGCGCTGGACCGGCCTGGTCCTGTCGATGGGACTGCTGGCGGTGGCCCCGCTGGCCTGGGCCGCGGCCCCGCAGCCCGCCCAGGTACAGGCCCAGGGCGTCAATGGCTACGAACTGCCTTCGGCGGCGCTGCAGGCGGTGGTGGACGCGCCGCGCGCGCCCTTGCTGTACCTGTCGCCGCGCCGCGATGTCGCCGCGATGATGCAGATGCCGTCGCTGCCGTCGATCCAGGTGGTGGCGCAGCCGGAACTGAAGCTGGCCGGTCTGCGCATCAACCCGCGCACCTTCTCCGACAGCCGCTTCAGCTTCGGCGAGAAGTTGTGGCTGATGAACGTGGCCGACGGCAAGGAACGGCAGATCAGCGGCCTGCCGGCCAAGCTGTCGATCGCCAGCGTGATGTGGTCGCCGGACCAGAAGTGGCTGGCCTTCAACCAAGTCGACGCCGCCAGCGGCGCCAATGAACTGTGGCTGGTGGATGTGGCCGGCGGCAGCGCCCGTCGTCTCGTCGCCGGCCTGAACACGGTGATCGGCAGTGGCTACCAGTGGTTGCCGGACAGCCGCGGCCTGGTGGTGTTCACGCGCCCGGCCAACCTTGGTGCGGCCCCGGCCGCCGATGGCATTCCGACCGGCCCGGCCGTGCAGCAGACCAGCCAGGGCGGCGGCGTGGTGTCGATCCGTACCTACCAGGACCTGCTGAAGAACGAGGCCGACGCGCGCCAGTTCGATTACTACGCCACCACCCAGCCGATGGAAGTCAGCCTGGATGGCAACACCCGCGCGATCGGCGCGGCCGGCATCTTCATGGGCTTCTCGGTGTCGCCGGATGGCCGCTTCGTGCTGCGCCAGCCGGTGCAGCGGCCGTATTCCTACGTGGTGCCGGTGAGCAGTTTCCCGCGCCGTATCGAAGTGATCGACCGGGCCAGCGGCAAGCTGGTGCACACCGTGGCTGTGCGTCCGCTGGTGGAAGGTCTGCCGACCGGCAACGACGCTGAAGTGACCGGCGTGCGCGATATCAGCTGGCGTGGTGATGCCGACGCCACGCTGGTCTGGGCCGAAGCCCAGGACGGCGGCGACCCGAACAGGGACGCCAAGGTGCGCGATGCGGTGCTGATGCAGGCTGCGCCGTTCGACACGCCGCCGGTGACGTTGGCCCAGCTCGGCAGCCGTCTGGTGGGCATCAACTGGGGCCGTGGCGACCTGGCCCTGCTGACCGAGTCGTGGTGGAAGACGCGCAAGACCAAGACCTGGCTGATTGCCCCGGACAATGCCAGCGCCGAGCCGCGCCTGCTATGGGATCGTGACGGGCAGGACCGCTATTCCGATCCGGGCCGGCCGCTGTTGTCCAGCGACGACCGCGGCCGCTCGCTGCTGCAGACCAGCGCCGATGGCAGCAGCCTGTATCTGGCCGGTGCCGGTGCATCGCCGGAAGGCGATCGTCCGTTCGTGGACCGCTTCGACGTCGCCACGGGCAAGGCCACCCGCCTGTTCCACTCGCAGGCGCCGAGCTATGCGCTGCCGGTGGCGCTGCTGGACAACCAGGCCAGCTCGCTGCTGCTGAGCCGCGAGAGCCCGGATGAGCCGGCCAACTTCTACGTGCAGTCGCTGGCCGACGCTGGTGCTGCGCCGCGTGCGCTGACCCACTTCGCGCATCCGCTGCCGCAGTTGAAGGGCGTGCAGAAGGAGCAGATCCGCTACAAGCGCAAGGATGGCGTCGACCTGACCGCGACCCTGCTGCTGCCGCCGGGCTACGACCCGAAGCGCGACGGCCCGCGGCCGCTGCTGATGTGGGCCTACCCGGGCGAGTTCAAGAGTGCGGCTGCGGCCAGCCAGGTGACCGATTCGCCGTACCGCTTCAATGCGGTCAGCTACTGGGGCCCGCAGGCGTTCCTGGCCAAGGGGTATGTGGTGCTGGCCAGCCCGTCGATGCCGATCATCGGCGAGGGCGACAAGGAGCCGAACGACACCTACATCGAACAGTTGGTGGCCAACGCGCAGGCAGCCGTGGATGAAGTGGTGCGCCGTGGCGTGACCGATCGCGATCACATCGCCATTGGTGGCCATTCCTACGGTGCGTTCATGACCGCCAACCTGCTGGCGCATACGCGCCTGTTCAAGGCGGGCATCGCGCGCAGCGGCGCCTACAACCGCACGCTCACCCCGTTCGGCTTCCAGGCCGAGGAGCGCAACTACTGGCAGGCGCAGGACGTCTACCAGAAGATGGCGCCGTTCAACTACGCCGACAGGATCAAGGATCCGATCCTCTTCATCCACGGTGTGGACGACAACAACTCCGGCACGTTCCCGATGCAGAGCGAGCGCATGTTCGCCGCGGTGAAGGGCCTGGGTGGCACCGCGCGTCTGGTGATGCTGCCGAACGAATCGCATGCCTACCGTGCACGCGAGTCGATCATGACCATGCTGGCCGAAAGCGAGCGCTGGCTGGAACAGACCATCGGCCCGGCCGAGCAGGGCAAGGCGAAGAAGAAGCGCTGACGTGACCCGGTAGTGCCGGCCGCTGGCCGGCAACCTCATGGACCCACGCGACCTGAGGTTGCCGGCCAGCGGCCGGCACTACCAGATGAAACCATTTTTGCATCGCAGCACGATGCCCGTTCTGGGATAGGCTTGGGGTCTGGATCCGTTGACCGAGGCCTGTGCGTCGCCGATGAACGAGTACCGCAGCAGCATCGAGTTTGCTTCCCCCGATCTTCCGCTTCGCGATGATGTGCGCCGGCTCGGCGCGCTGGTTGGCGACCTGCTGGTTGAACAGGTCTCCGCCGCCTTCCTCGACGATGTGGAAGACGTGCGCACCCGCGCCATCGCCCGCCGCGAGAACCAGGCGCCGTTGTCGGAGCTGGCCGATGGCCTGGCCGGGCGCACGCCGCAGCAGGCGGAAACCATGGTGCGGGCCTTCAGCACCTACTTCCAGGTGGTCAACATCGCCGAGCGCGTGCATCGCATCCGCCGTCGCCGTGACTACCAGCGCGCCGGTACCGCAGGGGCGCAGCCCGATGGCCTGCAGGATGCACTGCAGCACCTGAAGGCGCAGGGTGTGGGCCTGGACGAGCTGGCGCAGTGGCTGCCACGCATCGACATTGAACCGGTGTTCACCGCACACCCGACCGAAGCAGTGCGCCGCGCGCTGCTGGAGAAGGAGCAGCTGATTGTGGCCAGCCTGGTCGACAATCTCGACGGCCAGCGCACGCCGGGTGAAGCCGCCGCCGATGCCGCGCGCTTCCGTATGGCGCTCACCGCGTCGTGGCAGACCACCGATTCTTCGCCGGTGCGGCCCACCGTCGATGACGAACGCGAGCACGTCGGCTTCTATCTGGTGCAGGTGCTGTACCGGGTGATTCCGGTGCTGTACGAATCGCTGCAGCAGGCGTTGCGCGATACCTATGGCGAAGAACTGCCGCTGCCGCGCCTGCTGCGTTTCGGCACCTGGGTGGGCGGCGACATGGACGGCAACCCGAACGTGGATGCCCATACCATCCGCAATACGCTGGATGCGCAGCGGCAGGCGGTGCTCGCGCGCTACCAGAAGGAACTGCTGCAGCTGGCCAGCCTGCTCAGCCAGTCCACCGAGCGGGTGGGTGTGAGCGATGCGCTGCAGGCACGGGTGGCGCACTACCAGCAGCTGCTGCCGCAGGTGCAGTCGCGCCCACGCCATGCCGACATGCCCTACCGCCTGCTCAATGACCGCATGCGTGCACGCCTGCAGGCCACACTGGATGACGGCGTAGGCGCCTACGCCGGTCCTGATGAACTGATCGAGGATCTGCAGCTGATCCTCGACAGCCTGCGCGCCAACCGCGGCGAACATGCCGGTGGCTTCGCCGTGCAGCGCCTGCTGTGGCGGGTGAAGACGTTCGGTTTCCATCTGGCGCGGTTGGACGTGCGCCAGGAATCGAGCGTGCATGCGCGCGCGCTGGCCGCCGTGCTGGGCGGCGACGCAGCGTGGGACAGTCTCGATGCCGTGGGGCGTGCGCGTCTGCTGGCGCCGCATGCCAGTGGTGACGCGCCGTTGCCGAAGGGCGACGACAAAGGCAACCAGCGTCTGGATGCGGTATTTGTTGCGTTGGCCGATGCGCGTGCGCGCCATGGTGGCGATGCGCTGGGCAGCTACATCATCTCGATGGCACACGACCGCAGTGACGTGCTGGCCGTGCTGGCGCTTGCACGCCGTGGCGGCCTGGTGGAAGAGGGCGGTTCGGTGCCGCTGGATATTGCGCCACTGTTCGAAACCGTGGACGACCTCAAGCGTGGCACCGCCACCCTGCGTGACCTGCTGGCCGACCCGATCTATCGCGCGCACCTGCACGCACGCGACGACGTGCAGATGGTGATGCTCGGCTATTCGGACAGCAGCAAGGACGGTGGCATCGCCGCTTCGCGTTGGGGCCTGCAGCGTGCGCAGGTGGAACTGCTGGAGGTGGCGGCCGAGGCCGGCATCCGCCTGACCTTCTTCCATGGCCGTGGCGGTTCGATCAGCCGCGGTGGCGGCAAGACCACGCACGCGGTCGATGCGTCGCCCCGCGGCAGCATTGATGGCCGCCTGCGGGTGACCGAGCAGGGCGAAGTGATCCATCGCAAATACGGCATCCGTGCGCTGGCGCTGCGCTCGCTGGAACAGGCCACCGGCGCGGTACTGCGCGCCAGCCTCCGCCCGCGGGCTGCCGAACCCCGCGAGGATGAGTGGCGACCGGTGATGGATGTGGTCGCTGGCTCCAGCAGCGAGGTGTACCGCGCCTTCGTCGGCCAGTCTGGCTTCATGGACTACTTCCGCACGGCCACGCCGATCGACGTGATCGAGCGGATGACGCTGGGTTCGCGTCCGTCGCGCCGGCTCGGTCAGGACGCAGCACTGGGCAACCTGCGTGCGATTCCGTGGGTATTCGCCTGGAGCCAGGCGCGTGCGGTCATTCCCGGGTGGTACGGGGTGGGCAGCGGCCTGCAAGCGGCGGTCGATGCTGGCCACGAACAGACGCTGCGCGAGATGGCGCGTGACTGGCCGTTCTTCCGTACCTTCCTGGATGACATCGCGATGGTGCTGTCCAAGGGCGATATCACCATTGCCGAGCAGTTCTCGAAACTGTCCGGCGAGCTGCACGGGCGCTTCTTCCCGCAGGTGCAGCGCGAACTGGAACTCACCCGGCACTGGCTGCTGGCGCTGATGGACCAGCGGACGCTGCTGGACCACGATGCGCGGCTTGCGCTGTCGATCCGCCTGCGCAATCCCTACGTCGATCCGATCAGCGTGCTGCAGGTGGATCTGCTGCAGCGTTGGCGCGAAAGCGGGCGCGAGGATGACGACCTGCTGCGCGCGCTGGTGGCCTGCGTGAACGGTGTTTCGCAGGGTGTGCAGAACACCGGGTGAAATGCATCCGCCGGGCGTGGCCCGGCGAATTCGAAATGGTAGTGCCGGCCGCTGGCCGGCAACCTCATGATGTCTGGCAGCACGCGCGAGGTTGCCGGCCAGCGGCCGGCACTACCGGGTTCACGCTCATTCTTCCGGCGACGGCGGGTTCGACGCCAGCAGTTCCAGATGGCGCTGCTCCATTTCCTGGCGCAGCTGGCGGCGGATCAATGCGGCCGCCTGGCGGCGCTTCTCGTCCGACGTGACCGGCTGCAATGACGGCACCGGTGTCGGCCGGCCCTCCTCATCCACGGCCACCATGGTGAAGAAGCAGCTGTTGGCGTGGCGCACGCTGCGCTTGAGGATGTCCTCGGCCACCACCTTGATGCCGATCTCCATCGACGAGGTGCCGGTGTAATTCACCGAGGCCAGGAAGGTGACCAGCTCGCCCACCGCGATGGGCTGGCGGAACATCACCTGGTCCACCGACAGGGTGACCACGTAGCTGCCGGCGTAACGGCTGGCGCAGGCGTAGGCGACCTGGTCGAGCAGGCGCAGGATGGCGCCGCCGTGGACCTTGCCGGAGAAATTGGCCATCTCCGGCGACATCAGCACGGTCATGGACAGCTGGTGGGTTTTGAGTTCGGTCGACATGGGGCGATTGTATCGGCAACCGGTAGTGCCGGCCGCTGGCCGGCAACCACGCGATTGTTTCCGGAGGCCATGAAAAAGCCGGCCAGCGGCCGGCTCTACCAGAAGCAGAAGGGCCGCGTGAGCGGCCCTTCGTGTTTCTTACTTCAGCTTCGCATCGGCGCGCAGGGCGGCAGCGCGGTCGGTCTTCTCCCAGGAGAAGGCCGTGGCGTTGACGGTCTCGCCTTCGCCGTTGAGGTAGCTGAACTCCTTCGGCTTGCGGCCGAAGTGGCCATAGGCCGCAGTCTGCTGGTACATCGGGTGCACCAGGTCCAGCATCTTGATGATGCCGTACGGGCGCAGGTCGAAGTGCTTGCGGATCAGCTTCTCGATCTTGTCGTCGCTGATCTTGCCGGTGCCGAAGGTGGTGACCGAGATCGAGGTCGGCTCAGCCACGCCGATGGCGTAGGAAACCTGCACTTCGCAGCGGTCGGCCAGGCCAGCGGCAACCACGTTCTTGGCGACGTAGCGGGCCGCGTAGGCCGCCGAACGGTCGACCTTGGACGGGTCCTTGCCGGAGAAGGCGCCACCACCGTGACGGGCCCAGCCGCCGTAGGTGTCGACGATGATCTTGCGGCCGGTCAGGCCGCAGTCGCCCACCGGGCCGCCGATCTCGAACTTGCCGGTCGGGTTGATGTGGAACTTGGTGCCCTTGTGCAGCCACTTGGCCGGCAGCACCGGCTTGATGATCTCTTCGCGGACGGCCTCGATGAGGTCCTTCTGCTTGATGCCCGGGGCATGCTGGGTCGACAGGACCACCGCGTCGATGGCCGAGACCACGCCGTTTTCATAGCGCAGGGTGACCTGGCTCTTGGCGTCCGGGCGCAGCCACGACAGCGGCGAGTTCTTCTTCTTGCGGATCTTGGCCTGCTGCTCGACCAGGCGGTGCGACAGGTGGATCGCGGCCGGCATGTAGCTGTCGGTCTCGTTGGTGGCATAGCCGAACATCAGGCCCTGGTCGCCAGCGCCCATTTCTTCGGGCTTCTTGCGGTCCACGCCCTGGGCGATGTGCGGCGACTGCTTGCCGATCAGGTTCAGCACGCCACAGGTGGCGCCGTCGAAGCCGACGTCGGAGCTGTCATAGCCGATGTCCACGATGACCTTGCGGGTCAGCGCTTCCAGGTCGATCCAGGCGCTGGTGGTGATTTCACCGGCCACAATGGCAACACCGGTCTTGACCATGGTCTCGCAGGCCACGCGGGCGCGCTGGTCCTGGGTCAGGATCGCGTCCAGCACCGCATCGGAGATCTGGTCGGCAACCTTGTCCGGATGGCCTTCGGAGACCGACTCGGAGGTGAAGAGATAGCTGGACATCAGGCGTAATATCCCTTGATTCGGATGGAAAGATGGGCGCGAATGATACACGGGGTGCGCCGCCTGTGCATTGTGAACCTGTACCGGTTGCCGGTGGTTAAGCCCGCGTAGGCCCGGCAGGGGCCGTCCGGCCGGGATTGGGGCTCAGCCTCGAGGCCCAGTGTTCCACCAGCGTGACAACGCAGCGGGCGGCTACCGGCCCCGACTGCGCGGGCCACCTCGCCCGCCCCAGGACCGGCCAGCCGTCATCGTTCTGCCCCAAAACCGCCATCTGGCTGCCGCCTGCCGGGCGCAGGCTGTCGGCCAATCCGGCCGCCGGGCATGAGTGGATCCGCCATGCAGGAACTTGAACAGCGTCTCCAGCAACGCTTCCCCGATTGGTTCCATGGTCGCCGGGGCCAACTGGCGCGGCCGTTGCTGCGCAGCGTCGGTCGCTGGTCGCGGCTGGACCAGATCGAAGCCTTCCTGCAGCGCAGCTCAGGCCTGCGTGGCTTCGGCTTCGTCGCCGCCGGCCTGGAGTTCATCGACGGCCAGTACCAGGTGGACCCGGCCGCGCTGGCCAGGATCCCGGCCACCGGCCGCCTGCTGATCGTCGCCAACCATCCCTCCGGGGCACTGGATGCCCTGGCCCTGCTGGACGCGGTCGGCCGCATCCGCCGTGACGTGCGGATCGTGGCCAACGACCTGTTGGGGGCAATCGCGCCACTGCAGGACCTGCTGCTGCCGGTACGCATCCTCGGTGGCAAGGCCCAGCGTGGCAGCCTGCATGCCGTCGAAGAGGCGCTGGCCGCCGAGCAGTGCGTGATCGTGTTCCCGGCCGGCGAGGTCTCGCGGCTGTCGCTGCGCGGCATCCGTGATGGTCGCTGGCAGCGCGGTTTCGTCCGCTTTGCCCGTGCCGCTGGCGCGCCGGTGCTGCCGGTGCGTGTGGAGGCGCGCAACTCGGCGCTGTTCTACGGCGCCTCGACCCTGTTCAAGCCGGCGGGCACCGCGCTGCTGGCGCGCGAGATGTTCACCCGTCGTGGCCGTCCGCTGCGGCTGAGCATCGGAGAGCCGATGCAGCTGGGCAAGGGCGGCGACCCGGGCGCACAGCTGCTGGCGGTGCGCCGCGCGCTGTATGCGCTGGGCCGTAATGGGGCCGCGGGCGATGCAGCTGCTGTAGCAGGCCCCGAGCCGCTGGCGTCCCCGGTGCCGCCTTCACAGGTGGCCGCAGGCATCGCCGCGGCGACCCAGCTGGGCCAGACCGCCGACGGCAAGCAGATCCTGCTGGCGACCTGTACCGCCGATTCGCCGCTGCTGCTGGAGCTGGGGCGTCTGCGCGAGCTGACCTTCCGCCAGGTAGGCGAGGGCACCGGGCGCAGCCGCGATCTGGATGATTACGATCCGCGGTACGAACACATCGTGATCTGGGACGCGGCCGCGCAGCGCATCGCCGGCGCCTACCGGATCATGCGTGGTGCCCACGCGCTGGCCCGGCACGGCCTGTCCGGGCTCTACAGCGCATCGCTGTTCCGCTATTCCGACGACGCCATCACCCACATCGCCGAAGGCCTGGAACTGGGCCGCAGCTTCGTGGTGCCTGATTACTGGGGCAGCCGCAGCCTGGACTACCTGTGGCAGGGCATCGGTGCCTACCTGCAGTGCCGGCCCGGCATCCGCTACCTGTTCGGCGCCGTGTCGATCAGCGCAGCGCTGCCACGCGATGCACGCGAGCAGCTGGTGGCGTACTACCAGCGCTACTACAGCGGTACCGCCGGCCTGGCCGAATCGAACCGCCCGTTCCAGTACTTCGCCGCGCCGCCAAGTTTCGGCGAGCTGGATGCAGGTGCCGCGTTCGATGTGCTCAAGGCCAACCTGGCCGCACTCGGCACCGGCGTGCCGACGCTGTATCGCCAGTACACCGATCTGTGCGAACCCGGTGGCGCCCGTTTCCTTGCCTTCGGTGTCGACCCGGACTTCAGTGATTCGATCGACGGCCTGATTGAAGTGGACCTGTGCGCGATCAGGCCGAACAAGCGCAAACGCTACCTGCGCGACGCGGGGACGCCGGCATGAGCGCGCTGGCGAACCTGTCGCCGCACCGGCGCGCAGTGTTCGTCTCCGACGTGCACCTGGGGTCACGTCATTGCCATGCCACCGAGCTGGCGCGGTTCCTCTCGCAGCTGCGCTGCGAACGGTTGTACCTGGTGGGCGACATCATCGACCTGTGGTGGATGGCGCATCGCCGCGCCAACTGGCGCCAGTCGCACAGCGAAGTCATCCAGGCCCTGCACGCGCTGCGCCGTGCCGGGACCGAGATCGTCTACATCCCCGGCAACCATGACGCGTCACTGCGCCACGTGTGCGGGCTGATGCTCCCAGCGATGCAGGTGCGCCGCCGCGCCATCCATGTGACCGCCGATGGCCGTCGCCTGCTGGTCGCGCATGGGGACGAGTACGACGGCGTGACCCACTTCGGTGGCCTGCAGGAAAAGTTCGGCGACTGGCTGTACTACCGCATCCTGACCGGCAACCAAGCGTTGAATGCGGTGCGGCGGCTGCTGGGGATGCGCTACTGGTCGCTGTCGGAGTTCCTGAAGAAGCGCAGCGGTGCGGCCGAACGCTACATCGAACGCTTCGTGCAGGCCGGGCTGGACGACGTGCGGCGGCGCGGACTGGATGGCATCGTCTGTGGCCACATCCACCGCGCCGCGCTGATTGAGCGCGATGGCCTGGTCTATGCCAACGACGGCGACTGGGTGGAGAGCCTGACCGCGCTGGCCGAAGACCATGATGGCGCGCTGCGCCTGCTCGACCACAATGGCCAGACCCTGGTGGAACTGCCGGGCGCGCGCATCAAGCAAGCGGCTTGACCCACTCTTGTAGAGTCGAGCCATGCTCGACTGCTCTTCTCAGACTGCCCCGCGTACAGCAGTCGAGCATGGCTCGACTCTACAAAAGAGCGCGAGCGGCTGTGCCATCAAGACGGCACGCCCGCAAGCCGCTAGCATCGGCCCATGGATTCCCTGACCCAGATCGTGCTCGGCGGCGCCGTCGCTGCTGCCATCGCCCCGCCCGGACATCGCCGTGCGGCCCTGCTGGCCGGTGCCGCGCTCGGCGCCCTGCCGGACCTCGACGCCCTGTGGCTCGGCTTCACTGCCGCCGACCCGGTGGCGAACATGATCGAGCACCGCAGCTTCAGCCACTCGCTGCTGGTGCTGCCTTGGGTGGCGGCACTGATCTGGTGGTTGTTCAAGCGCTTCGGCAATGGCCGCGTCGCCCAGTCACCGGTGCGCTGGTTCTGGGCGATCCAGCTGGCGCTGGTCACCCATCCCATGCTGGATGCGTTCACCGTCTACGGCACCCAGCTGTGGTGGCCGCTGCGCCCACACCCGACCATGGGTTCCAGTGTCTTCATCATCGATCTCGGCTACACGGTATGGCTGCTGCTGGGCTGCGTGCTGGCCTGGTTTGGTCGCGCCCGCCCCTGGGCTGGCAAGGTGCTGGGTGTGGCGTTGCTGGTCAGCAGTGCCTACTTGGGTTGGGGCCTGATCGCCAAGGCGCAGGTCGACCGTGCTGCCCAGCAGAGCCTGGCGGCGATGGGCCTGGGCGATGCGCCGCGCTTCTCGGTGCCGATGCCGTTCAACACCCTGCTGTGGCGCGTGGTGGCAATGACGCCGAACGGCTACGTGGTGGGCGACCGCTCGCTGGTGGCCGACCACGGGCCGATGCAGTTCGAAGGCCACGCATCCAACGTGCAGGCCTTGCGCGAAGCGCAGGCCATCCCGGCGGTGCAGCAGCTGACGTGGTTCAATCGTGGCTTCATGCGAGCGCAGGTGGTGGACGGCCGGCTGGTGCTGAGCGACCTGCGTATGGGGCTGGAACCGGACTACACCTTCAACTTCACGGTGGCCGAGCAGGCTGATGGGCAGTGGCGGGCGATCACGCCCGAGCAGGTGCGGGTGGATTACAGCAGCCCGGCTGCACGCGCCGACGTCGGACGCCGGTTGGCCGCGATGTGGCAGCGGATCTGGCAGGAGCCGGCAGCACAGCCGGGTGCGGCCGACCACAGCGCCGTGCATTGATCCGTAGATCCACGCCATGAGTGGATGGCGCGGACATTGGCGAAGACAGCCACGCATGGCGTGGCTCTACTGCCTCCATCGGCAGTGCAGTGTCGCATCCGTAGATCCACGCCATGCGTGGATGGCGGGGTGCATCGGCCAAGGCAGCCACGCATGGCGTGGCTCCGCCGAATCAATACACCGTGGCGCGGCCCTGCACGAACGAATAGAAGAACACCGCATTCGGGTCGTTCTGCACCAGACGGAACTCGCGACGCATGCCTTCCACGGTTTCTTCGTCCACCGATCCGGCCTGCAGCAGCTGGTCGGCAGCCGACAGCAGCAGCTGTTCCCAGAACGCGATCATCGTCTTGCGGCGTGCCGGTTCGCGGTTGTCCAGATGGATGGTCTTGATCTCGGTGTGCACGTCGCGGAAGCCGCCGGCCAGCAGCAGGTTGCCCAGCTTGGCGCCGACGAACGGGTCGCCCCCGTGGTCGTACTGGAAATCGTTGAACGCCATCCAGTAGCGCCAGATATGCGGCGAATACGGGTCGAGCAGGAACGAGGCATTCATCACTTCGGTGATGTAGACCGGCGAACCCGGGGCCAGCACGCGGCGCACCTCGCTTAGTACGCGTGCTGGTGACGGCACGTGCTCCAGCACCCAGCACAGGAACGCCGCGTCGAAGCTGCGTGCTTCGAACGGCAGCTCGCCGGCGTCGGCCTGCTGCAGGGTGTAGCGGTCGCTGCACCACGGTGTGCGCGCCAGGTTCTCGCGCGCGGTGGCCAGCTGTGTTTCGCTCAGGTCCACGCCGGTCACGTGCAGCTCGGGGAAGCGGCGCAGCAGGATTTCGGTCTGCGCGCCGACGCCGCTGCCGACTTCCAGCAGGCGACGCGCGCTGCTGTAGTCGATCTGGCCGAAGATGCTCGATTCCAGCAGCCGTGCCTGGGTCATCAGGCGCTGCTGCTCGGTGCCGGAGAATCCGTGCAGGTAGGTCGGGGAGGAAATCGGCGGGGTCATGGGG
>NZ_JASJSQ010000109.1:0-16334 GCF_030236855.1 Stenotrophomonas maltophilia group sp. Smal13 | reverse complement strand
CTCAGCGCCGTTCCCGTGTGCTGCGAAGTTTCCTTCGTAGCGAGCCGCCCATTATAGCCGGCTTTTCCGCTTCGTCAACACCTTTTTTCAAGGCCGTCTCACCGGGGTGGACGTTGTTGCCGATGCTGCTTCGTCGTTGGACCCGAGGGTCTTTCGTCGTTGCGAGCCGCCTATTATGCCGGACTTTTCGAGTCCGTCAACACCTTCGTTCGATCATCTCGTTCGGCGGTGGTGGCGTTGCTGTCTGCGTGCCGTTTCCGAAGAAGCGGTGCGCTGCAGCAAGGGAGCGAATTCTAGAGATCCTGCGGATTTCGTCAAGCATTTTTTTGCAGGGTGATGACAGAACCAACGCAACATCACGCATGACATACGCTCGAAGATCACTGTGGCGTTGACCGCGCGTTGCGCGGTCAACGCCACAAGGGCTATCAATGCACGGATGCACAGTGGAGAGACGGCAATGAACATGCAGGTGCGGCAAGCGTGGTGGCGCGACCTTTCAGTACCGGCCCTCGTTGCCGGCTTCATTACTGTGCTGGTCGGCTTCGCCAGTTCGGCCGTCATCGTGTTCCAGGCTGCACAAGCCGTCGGTGCCAACCAGGCACAGATCGCCTCATGGATGTGGGCACTGGGACTGGGCATGGGTGTCACCTGCATCGGGCTGTCGCTGCGCTATCGCGTGCCGGTGGTGACCGCGTGGTCAACCCCGGGCGCGGCGATGCTGGTGGTCGGTGCAGGCGGTGCCTCGCTCGCTGAAGCCACCGGTGCATTCCTGCTCACTGCGGTGCTTGGCATGCTGGCAGGCTTCTCCGGCATCTTCGCCCGGTTGATGCAGCGGGTGCCGATGGCGCTGGCCGCCGGCATGCTGGCCGGGGTGCTGCTGCGCTTCGGCCTGGACGTGTTCGTGGCCATGAACACCCAACTGGTACTGGCGCTGGCCATGTTCGCCACCTGGCTGGGCGGACGCCGCCTGTTCCCGCGCTATGCGGTCATCGCCACCCTGCTGGTCGGCATCGCGGTGGCGGCCAGCCGTGGCCTGCTGCACGCACAGCAGGTGCAGCTGCAACTGGCGGTACCGCAATGGGTGACCCCATCCCTGTCCTGGACTGCAGTGGCTGGCATCGCCCTGCCCCTGTTCGTGGTCACCATGGCCTCGCAGAACATTCCGGGCGTGGCGGTGATGCGCGCATCCGGCTACGACGCCCCGGTGTCGCCACTGATCGGCTGGATCGGTGTGGTCAATACGCTGCTGGCACCGTTCGGTGCATACGCACTGAACCTGGCGGCAATCACCGCAGCGATCTGCATGGGCCGCGATGCGCATGAGGACCCGGCACGACGCTATACCGCCGCGATGGCGGCCGGCGCCTTCTACATTGTCGTCGGGCTGTTCGGCGCCACCGTGGCCGCACTGTTCGCCGCGTTCCCGAAAGAGCTGGTGGCCTGCGTGGCCGGTATCGCGCTGTTCGGCACCATCGCCAACAGCCTGGCCAGTGCGCTGGCAGTAGAGCGGGACCGCGAGGCGGCACTGGTCACCTTCCTGGTGACCGCCTCGGGCGTCTCGCTGGCCGGCATCGGCTCGGCGTTCTGGGGCCTGGTGGCCGGTGCGCTGTGCCTGGTAGTACTGCGGCCCCGCCAGGGACGCTGACCTGCCCTATCCCGCCAATGCGGCGCCGACGGTGCTCAGCACCACCGCGATGACGATGGCGATCAGTGTGGCGACCACGCTGGTGCCGCCGCGCGCGGTCAGCTCGCTGCGCAGCCGTGCGTCATCGCCGCCGGTGACGGCACGGGCCTGGGCGATCAGGCGCTGGCAGTGTGCCAGGTACCAGCTGTTGCCAAAGATGCCGGTGGTGATGCTGAGCGCGAAGGTGATGACCAGTGACAGGCCATCCGGCACATCCAGCAAGGTCTCCACCACACTGATCAGCAGCAGCAGGCCAGCCCACATCGCCGCCAGGCGGTACATCTTGCGGTACATCATCCAGATCAGGCCGAGCAGGAATGCCGGCCAGTGCCAGGTGCCACTGCCCGTGGCGATGCCGCCCTGATCCAGCCGCCAGCGCTGGCGATAGATCGGGAAGTTGCCACCGACCACGCTGGCGTACAAGGCCATCTCGCCCTCCAGCCCGGCAGCCGCAGCCACATCCGGTGCAGCGACCGGCGCACGATAGGGGTCGGACGGATCGCCGACGCTCGGCGCAATGCCCTCAGCCGCAGACGCTGCGTCGATATCCAGGACCGGAGCCACCTCGACCTGCGTTGAGGCCTGATCCAGCTCCGCCAACGGCCGCCACGAGGGCATGCCCTCGCACCAGAGCAGCGTTCGCGCCGTGACCGTTCCTTCCCGCTGCAGCTGGCGAAGACCGGCCAGATCCACCGGCCCACTGCTCTGCCTGCCATTGGCGTACCACCATTGTGCTTCCTGCATGTTTTCCGTCCTTGCTACTGCATCGACAAACTGAAACCACTGCCAGCGCCTACAGCGCGTTACTGGCCAGGGTCTGCACCAGTTGATGGCGCTCACCCGGCGCAAGCGTAATCTGCTCCGGGCCTGCGTTGGCCACTTCCAGGCAAACGTAATCGTGCCAGCCATCGCCGACATCGGCCATTTTCGCTGCCGCCTCCGCACCGGGATTCCAGGCCACCAGCGTCTGGCTGCCTTCGCTGCGGATCTCGATCCGCCGCTGCAGTACGGGATCACGCAGCACGTAATGGCCGCCGGCACCGGTATAGATGCGATCGCTGCGACCGGGGTCACGCGGATCGCGCAATGACCACGGTCCCTGTTGCAGGCGAAGCTGCGCATAGTCCTCGTACTTGTCCAGGTACTGCAGGCCATCAAGGCCCTCGACCTCGACCTGGTTGGCATCGCCCACCCGGAAATAGCTGTGCAGGGCCTGGGTGAAGGTCACCGGCGAGGTTCCGGTGTTCTCGGTGACGAGCTGCTGACGCAGCTGGCGGCCGATGCGCAACTGCATCTGCAGGCGCAGGCCGGGATCGGCGCAGAGTGCAGGTGCCAACTGCAGCTCGACCTCACCGTCATCGCTCTGGCTGGCCTGCAGAAGCTCCCAACGCGCGGTGCGCACCAGGCCATGTGCGGGCACATCATTGTTCTGGCCCTGGCGGCCGAACCACGGCCAGCACACCGGGACGCCACCGCGGATGGGCGTGGGCAGCTCGGCGCGCGTGGGCGAAAGCCACAGTACATCGGGCTGCCCATCGGGAATGAACGACAGCAGCTGTCCGCCGAACACGCTGATGACCGCCGTCGCGCTGGGGGTGCGCACGTGCCAGGCCTCCAGCCCGTGATACAGGCCGCTGCTGATGTCCGGATCCGACTGCATGCGATGACGCTCCTTGAAGACCGCGGCGATGATGTCGCGGTCAGCGTGCCTGGGGCAAGGCCTTCTGCGCAGCGGGTGCGATGGCGGCCGCCTCTTCCTGCAGCGCGCGCAGGATGCGCTGGCCGGCACGCCCATCGGCATTGGCCCAGCCCAGGCGCTGCTGCTCGGACTGGATCGCACGACGGGTGGCAGTACCGATCATGCCGTCGGCGCTGCCGATGTCGTAGCCACGCGCCAGCAGCAGGGCCTGCAGCTGGCGGCGCTCATCGCGGCCCAGGCCCGGGTCGTCGGTCGGCCAGGCGGTGGCCAACCCGCTGCCGCCACGCAGCTGGTCGGCCAGCGTGGCGATCGCCAGCGCATAGCTTTCAGCCGCGTTGTAGCTGTAGATCGCGTCGTAGTTGCGGAACACCAGCAACGCGGGGCCCTTGTTGCCGGCCGGCAGCAGCAGGGCGGCGCGCGCGTCGGCGGGCAGGTTGGCCGGAGCCAGCGCGCTGCCATCCAGCGCGGTCACGCCCTGCGCACGCCAGTCGGCCAGGGCACGACGCTGGGTACGTCCGGCCTGGCTGGCGTTGAAGCCAGCGGGAACGCGAACTTCCATGCCCCACGGCTCGCCACTGCGCCAGCCGGCGCGCTTGAGGTAGTTGGCAGTGGAGGCCAGCGCATCGGGAATGCTGCCGACCAGATCGCGGCGGCCATCGCCATCACCGTCCACGGCAATGCGTGCATAGGTGCTGGGCATGAACTGGGTGTGCCCGAAGGCACCGGCCCAGGAACCGGTGAGCCCCTGTGCCTGCAGGTCTCCGCGGTCGATCAGCTTGAGCAGCGCCAGCAGTTCACCGCGGAAGAACGGCTGGCGACGGCCGGCGCAGGACAGCGTGGCCAGTGACTGCAGCAGGGGACGCTTGCCGAACACGCGGCCGTAGTCGCTCTCCACGCCCCAGACCGCGACGATGGTGGCGGCATCGACACCATACTGCGCCGACACCCGATCGAGCAGGTCGCGATGCTGCTCCAGCATGGCACGACCATCAGCCACGCGCTGGCGATCGACCAGCGCGGCCAGGTAGTCCCAGATCGGCGTGGTGAATTCCGGCTGCGCATCGAGCAGGCCAAGCACACTGGGGTCCGGGGTGAGCCCGGCGGTGATTTCATTGAAGCGATCGGCACTGATGCCCTGGCTGGCGGCCGTGGCCTGCAGGCCCGTCAGGCAGCGGCTGAAGGCCGGATCGACGCTGGCATCCGGTGCTGCAGGCAACGCGGGGGGCGAGGCGAGAGCGGCCGCCAGGCCGAGCGTGGTCAGAATGGGCATGGCGTCCTCCGTGTTGCCGTTGCACGGCCATCTTAGGGGCACCGGCGTCGCTGAACCTGAAGCGGCACCCGCTGGCCGTCCGCCCTAGGCGGTGCGCAGCAGGCGCAGGCCATAGGCGGGACTCTCGGCGTCCCAGCGCTGCATGACCTGCAGGCCCGCCTGCTGCAGCAGCGCTTCGAAGCTGCCGTCGGTGTACTTGTGGCTGTACTCCACGCGGATCGGTTCGTCGGCGGCCACGTGGAAGCTGCGGCCATCCAGATGCACATCCTGCGCCCAGCGGCTGACCAGATCGGTTTCGATGCGCAGCCGCGCGATGCTGTAACGGGCACGGTGGCGGAAGCCGTCGAGGTCGAAGTCGCTGCCGATCTCGCGGTTGAGCCGGGCCAGCAGGTTGAGGGTGAATGCGGCAGTGACGCCCTGCGCATCGTTGTAGGCCGCTTCGATCAGCGCCGGGTCCTTGTGCAGGTCGATGCCGACCAGGGCCAGGCCGTCGCGGCCCATGGTCTGGCGCATCGCCCGCAGCAGTGCGACCGCGTCTTCGCCTTCAAAGTTGCCCAGCGTGGAACCGGGGAAGAACAGCAGCCGTCGCGCGGGTTCGCGTTCAGGCATGGGCACGGCCACGGGGCGGGTGAAGTCGGCACAGACCGGCAGCATCTCCACCTCGGGCAGCGCCGGTGCCAGATGGTCGATGCTGGACAGCAACGCGGCCCGCGAGATCTCGATCGGCGTGTAGGCCACAGGGTCGTGCAGTCCGGCCAACAGCTGCGCGGTCTTGCGTCCGCTGCCGCTGCCCAGCTCCACCACATGCAGGCGTGGTCCAACGGTTCGGGCAATGTCCGGCAGCACACGCGCCAGCAGGGCCAACTCGGTCCGCGTGGGGTAGTACTCGGGAGTCTGGGTGATCTGCTCGAACAGGCGCGAGCCACGCGCATCGTAGAAGTACTTGGACGGCAGCTGCCGGGGCGTGCGCGACAACCCGGCCACCACGTCGGAGAGGATCTGCTGGCGCCCGGGGGTGAGATCGGTCAATGCCTGCAGCGCGTCATGCACGGTGCTCATGTGAGGTCCCTGGCCAGGCGCAGTCCGGAAAACTGCCAGCGCGCCGGCGGCATGAAGAAGTTGCGGTAGCTGGCGCGCACATGGCCGCGGGGCGTGGCGCAGCTGCCACCACGCAGCACCCACTGCCCGCACATGAACTTGCCGTTGTACTCACCGAGGTTGCCGGCGAAGGGGCGGAAGCCCGGGTAGGCGCCATACGCGCTGTGGGTCCATTCCCAGACATCGCCGAACAGCTGCCGCATTCCACTGCCCTGCGCTGCCTGCGGGTGCAGCCGGTCGTCATCAGCGAAATGTCCCCGCAGCGGCTGCGACGCGGCAGCGGCTTCCCACTCGTACTCGCTGGGCAGGCGCGCGCCGGCCCAGCGGGCGCAGGCATCGGCCTCGTAGTAGCTGAGGTGGCAGACCGGCGCGTGCGGATCCAGTTCGCGCCAACCGCCCAGGGTGTACTCGCGCTGCAGGGCGTCATCCCAGTACAGCGGATGCCGCCAGTCCTCGGCTTCACGCAATGCCCAGCCTTCACTGAGCCACCAGCGCGGTTCGCGGTAGCCGCCGGCGTCGATGAAGGCGCGGTACTCGGCATTGCTGACGGGACGCTCGGCCAATGCGTGCGCGGGGACCAGCACGCGATGCGCTGGTGCTTCGTTGTCGTAGGCGAACGCGGTGTGCTGCGGCCAGGCTGCAGCACCGACGGTGACGATGCGCTCGGGTGATTCGATCCAGCCCTGCGCACTGGCAGCGCTGGTGGCAGGCTGCAGGTCCTCGCGGTAGGCCGGCTGCAGCGGGTTGCACCAGAACGCATGCTTGATGTCGGTGAGCAGCAGTTCCTGGTGCTGCTGTTCATGCTGCAGGCCCAACTGCAGGTGCTGCAGCGCCTGCTCATCGAGATCGCCCGCCGCCAACCGCGATTGCACCTGTGCATCGACCTGCTGGCGGTAGTCGCGCACCTGCTGCAGCGAGGGCCGCGACAGCAACCCGCGCTGTGGCCGCGCATGCGCCGGGCCGATGCTCTTGTAGTAGCTGTTGAACAGGTAGTCCCAGGCCGGGTCATGCGCTGGCACGGTGGCGAAACCCGCCAGCACGAAGCGTTCGAAGAACCAGGTGGTGTGGGCCAGGTGCCATTTGCTCGGGCTGGCGTCAGCCATGCTCTGCAGCATGGCGTCCTCGGCACTGAGCGGCGCGGCCAGCTGCAGGCTGCGCGTCCGTACATGGGCGAACTGGCGGGCGAGATCGTGCTGCGGGGCAGCGACGGCGGCGGGTACGCTGTCCATGTGGGCAGCATCGGCGCAGGGCGGTGAGTGCGATGTCATGGTTCGGCGTCACTTTGTTCACATGGATGAGCCCCCGCATTCAAGATGCAGGCACGCACGCCGCTAACGGCAGTGCTGCGGCCGCGTCGTCACCGCGCTGGAAATCCTGCTTGCCCCTGCATCCGCTCCGCCAGCCTGCGCATTACCTGTTCGTGCTGCCCGCCGTGCTGGTTGCCGTGGTGGTGTGGACCGCATTGGATACCGCAGACGTGGCCAGCCCGGCGCAGCGCATCCTGCCCTGGCTGCTGGCCTGCCTCGGTGCCGGCCTCGCCCTGCTCTACCACCAGGTGCGCACGTTGTGCCTGCTGATGCTTGTGGCGGTGATGTTCGCGCTGCTGCACCAGGACGTCGCTGGCTACCTGCGCAATGGCCATGTCACCACGCTGACACCGCTGCGCTTCCACGCCATCTCGGCCTGGTTGCCGCTGTTGTCTGCCGGCCTTGCGTTGTGGCCGGAGCGCGGACGGCGGCGCCAGGACCTGCTGCTGCGCGGTATTGCCATCGGCACCGCGGTGATGATCTTCCTGCTGCTAGCCACACAGCAGCCGCGCGGCATGCACGATCTGCTGTCGAACCGTCACTGGGCCTGGATTCCCGCCGACTGGAACGCGCTGGCGCAGCTGCCGGCGCTGCTGTTCCTGCTGGCGACCGCAGCGTTGGGCTGGCAGGCGTGGCGGCATCCTCGGCCACTGCACACGGCGATGCTGCTGGCCCTGCTGTGCCTGTGGTGGATGCTGCCGCGGATCTTCCTGCACCCGGTACTGCTGCCGGCGCTGAGCAGCGCCGCCCTGCTGTTGATGCTGGGCGCGATGCTGCAGGAGTCCTTCCACATGGCCTTCCGCGATGAGTTGACCGGCCTGCCGGGGCGACGGGCATTCAACGAGACCCTGCAGCGGGCACACGGCACCTACAGCATCGCGATGGTGGACGTGGACCACTTCAAGTCATTCAACGACACCCATGGCCACGACACCGGCGACGATGTACTGCGCCTGGTGGCCTCGCGGCTGGCGCGGGTGGGCGACGGTGGCCGTGCGTTCCGCTATGGCGGTGAGGAGTTCGCGGTGGTGTTCCTGGACCGCCCTGCGGCGGCCTGCATGGATGCCGTGGAGGCGCTGCGGCAGAGCATCGAGGAGACCCGCATGCAGCTGCGCGACCGCAGCACCCGCAGCCGTGATGACGAAGCCGGCCGCCAGCAGCGCGGACGCGGTGGCAGCGGCCAGGTGGTACAGGTGACGGTGAGCATCGGCCTGGCCGACAGCCATGTGGATCCGCGCCCGATGGCAGTGGTCAAGGCCGCCGACCAGGCGCTGTACGTGGCCAAGGACGGGGGGCGCAACCAGGTGCACGCGCACGGCGGCCAGCGCGTGCTGGCTGCGCGCAGCGTGTAGGGCTCAGGCCGCGTCGAGGTAGTACCAGCGGCCGTCGATGCGCTGGAAGCGGCTGTGTTCGGTCATCTTGACCGCACTGCCGCCGCCGACGCGATAGCGCGCGGTGAAGCGGACATCGGCGCTGTCAGCACCGGTGACGGTGTGCTCATGTACGGTCAGGCCCAGCCAATGCGTGCGCTGGCCGGGTGCTTCATCCAGTGACAGCTCGGCCGGACGCGTGTCCGGGTGCCAGCTCTGGCGCAGGTAGTCAGCCAGACCGCGCACGTAGGCGCTGTAACGCGAACGCATCAGGCGCTCGGCATCGGGCGCGGCTTCGCCGGCGTGGAAACGGCCGCAGCAGGCGGTGTAGTCGGCGGGAAGGCCACAGGGACAGGGATCGGCGGGTTTTCGGCTCATGCCGGCATTGTCGCCGGGTTGCGCGGATTGATCCACGCGCGGCACGGGCCAGCTGAAGCAGGACAGGCGTATGCTGTCGCGCCCCCACCTTGATTGATCGCCGTGCTGGAACTGGTTCCCCCTGAGTTGTGGTGGCTGGTGGTGATCGCCTTCATCGCCGGTCTTGTGGATGCCGCCGTGGGTGGCGGTGGCCTGGTGCAGCTGCCCGGCCTGTTCACGGTGCTGCCGCAGCAGACGCCGGCGATGCTGTTCGGTACCAACAAGTTCAGTTCGATGTTCGGCACCGGTGCGGCTGCCTGGCGCTATGCGCGCAACGTGCGCTTCCCGTGGAAGCCGGTGCTGTTCGCGGCCGGCACCGCCTTCATCTTCTCCTTCGCCGGGGCCACCGCGGTGAGCCTGCTGCCCAAGGACGCGGTGCGCCCACTGGTGCTGGTGCTGCTGATCGCGATGCTGGCCTACACGTTGTGGAAAAAGGACTTCGGCGCGCTGCACCGGCCGCAGGAGATCGGCCGCCGCGAGCTGGTGATCGCGCTGGCGATCGGTGCAGCGATCGGCTTCTACGATGGCTTCTTCGGGCCGGGCACCGGCAGCTTCCTGATCTTCCTGTTCGTGCGCTTCTTCGGCCTGGATTTCCTGCGCGCCTCGGCCGCGTCGAAGGTGGTGAACCTGGCGACCAATGTGGCGGCGATCTCGTTCTTCGTGCCGACCGGCAACATCCTGTGGCTGTTCGCGCTGCCGATGGCGGCGGCCAACATCATCGGTTCGGTGGTGGGCACGCGGTTGGCGCTGAAGGGCGGCACGCCGTTCATCCGCAAGCTGTTCGTGGGGCTGGTGGTGGTGCTGATCGCGCGGATGGCGTGGGATACGTTGCGCGGAGCGTGATCCACCGCGTCGCTGGCGCCTGACTCCCATGTGGGCGATCGGATGAGGGGGCATGGCAGGACACGCCGTGAACCCGTCCATGGGGGCTCGTGAGCGCCATCCATGGCGCTCGCGGTCCTGCCATTCCCTCTCACCCAACCGCCACCCGGCCTCTGCGCGAGCGCGGAAGCTGGGAGCAAGGGCAAGAGCAGAGCGACTTCCGGTAGGTGCCAACCTTGGTTGGCACACGGTTTCCGAGCGCGAAGAGCAGCCGAGCATGGCTCGGCTCTACAGGTCGCTGGACCGAGGCGGTCAGGCCTCGGCTTCTTCCGGTTCGTTGGCCTGCTGGCGGCTGCGCTCGGGCAGCTTCAGGCGCTTGCCTTCTTCGTCGTACTCGATCAGCAGCACGCCGGAGTCGTGGCGGCCGCTGATTTCGACGAAGCAGGCGCCACCGATGAACGGCTCCAGCGTCATCACCGACTTCAGCGGGGTGGCGACCACCATCTGGAAGCCGAAGTTGTCGAAGATGTTCATCGCCAGCGCGGTGAACTCGTTGTCGGCCTTGTCGAAGGCTTCGTCGAGCACGACCGCGGCGTAGCTGGGCAGCTGGCTGTCGGCGCCGCCGAGCTGGTAGCGCAGCGCCGCAGCCAGACAGGTAGTGGCCAGCTTCTGGCGCTGGCCGCCGGACTTGCCGGCACCGCTGCGGTAGATCTCGACCTGCTGGCGCGTTTCCGCATCCAGCTCGACGCCGATGAACTCCACGTGCATGCGCACGTCCAGCACCAGCTCGCGCCAGCGCTTGTCTTCGCCTTCCTGTGAACCCAGGCGGTTGACCAGCTGGCGCAGCACGGTGAACTGCGATTCGGCCAGCTCGCGCTGCTCGGTCTGCTGCTGCGACAGCACCTCGCGCAGCTGCAGGTGGAACTCACCGACTTCCGGCAGGCGGCGGTCGCTCAGTTCAATGGTCAGCAGCGTGCCACGGTTGAACGGCACCTGTTCCAGGCTGGCGTTCACCTCGTCCAGGCGCTGGCCGATCGACTTGCGGGCCTCGGCGCTGTGGCGCTGCAGGGCCAGCAGGTTGTTCTTGCTCTGGTTCTGCAGCAGATCGAAGAAGCGCTCTTCGTGCTGCGGCAGGCCGTCGCGCTCCAGGCGTTCGAGGCGGGCGAGGAAGTCCTCGGCCGAGGCCACCGAGACGGTGAAGTCGCCCGATTCCTCCGGCCACTGCTGGATGAAGCGACGGAAGCAGCCGATCAGCTGGTTCTCGATGCGGTTGAGGTCCTGCTGCGAGGACGACAGCTGCTCGTTCAGCGCGTTGCTGACCTGGCGCATGTGCGCTTCCAGCGTTTCCAGGCTGAGCGGGCCCTGCTCCTGCAGGCGCTCGGCGAGGCCGGCTTCCTGCTCCTGGGCCAGGCTCGGCAGCACAAGCGCACGGCTCTGCTGGCGGGCGCGGTCGAGGCGATCACGTTCCTTGACCAGCTGGCCACGCTCGACACGGACGTCTTCATAGGTGCGGCGGGATTGTTCGATGTCGGCGCGCACGGCGTCGATCTGCTTGGCCAGCTTGGCGAGGTCGGCGTTGCCTTCACGCAGGTCGCGCAGAGTCGCTTCGATATCGCTCAGGCGCTGCTGCGGGGCAGCGATGTCGATCTCGTTCCAGCTGATGCTGACCAGCTCGTGGCAGGCCAGGCGGCGTTCGTTGTCGCGGTCACGCTGGCCGCGCAGGCGCGCGATGTCGGTCTCGCAGCTGGCGATGCGCTTGGCCAGTTCCTGCGCCTCGCGCTCGAAGGCGCCCACCTTGTCGTGGTTGTTGAAGCCGAGGATCCAGCGGCGGCGGTCGCCCACCGCACTGCGGTCGTCCTTCTCGAAGCGGTCGCCCGGATGCTTGACCTGGCCTTCGCGGGTGATGCCGCGGTCGACGTTGCGCAGCTGCTTGGCATCCACGCACTCGTAGTCGAAGCGCTTGCCGAGCTCGCGCCGCAGCCAGCTTTCGAACACATGCTCGCGCAGCTCCAGCTTGTGCAGCAGCGACTTCGCCGACGGCTCGCGCGCGAACGCATCATCGTTGCGGCGCACGCGGTAGTAGGTGAAGCGCATGCCCAGATGGGTACGGTTCACCCACTCGGCGACGTCGTTGTAGTGCTTGTCATCGACCAGCAGCGACAGCGCGAAGCCACCCAGCACGCGTTCGATGGCGCCCTGCCAGCCCTGCTCCTCCGAGCGGACCTGGATCAGCTCGCCGACGAACGGCAGCGCCGCTTCGGCGATGCCGGTTTCCTCGGCCAGGCGCGCGCGCAGCTTCTGCATCGGCGCCGGGATGTTGGAGGGGGTGCGCTGCATCGCTTCAAGTTCGCTGCGCACTTCACCGAAGCGGCGCTCGTCATCGCGCTTGCCGCCGAGGCGATCGCTGATCGCGTCGTCCAGTGCCGCCGAGGCACGCTGGCGGTCCTGCAGTTCGTTCTGCGCGCGCTCGACCAGCTCGGCGAAACCATGGGCATCGTCGGGCAGTTCGGCCTGCAGCTGCTGTGCAGCTTCCTGGGCCTGGTCACGCTTGGCCTTGCGCCGGTCGCGCTCGGCTTCGGCGCGGCCCTGCTCGCGTTCCAGTTCCTCGATGCGCTCACCGCCCTGCTGGCGGCGCTGCAGTTCCAGTTCGGCCAGGCGCTCGGTGTGGTTGTCGAGCGCGGCGCGGCGCTGGGCCTCTTCGCCGAGCAGGCCACGGTCACGCACGTCCATCTCGCGCAGGCGCGCTTCGATCAGCGCCTGGCGGCGGCTTTCGCGGAAGCTGTCGACGCCGAGCTTCAGTGCTTCGTCGTCGCCACGCTGGCGGTGCATTTCCTTCAGGTCGTTGTAGTAGGCGCGTGCCGGCAGCAGGGTTTCCACCTGGCGGCGCGCGGTGACCACGGCCTGGTGCGCGCCATCGAGCTCGGCGAAGTCGCTGACCAGGCGCTCGGCGGCGTCGAAGGTCTTCGGCGTGTCGAGCATGAAGTCGCGCAGGAAGACGTTGAGGTCGCCCAGGTTCTTCGCCGACTGCGTCTTGTGCAGCAGGCGCAGCGCCATTTCGTTGTCGATGCCGAGCAGGTCGCGGAAGCGCTCGGCGTAGCCGGAGAAGGTGTCGAAGTGGTGCAGGTCGGACAGCTTCTGCTTGAGCTTGCGCAGGTCCAGGTCGAAGCCGCCGAGATCCTTGGCGATGTCGAACGGGCGCTCGGCAATCATGTAGTGCTTGCGCACGTCGCCGGCCGAGGTGCCATTGCCGGAGATCCACAGCAGGCGCACCAGGCTGACCACGCGGCCATCGCCGGCGCGGTATTCCAGCACCAGTGCGGTCCAGGTCGCGCCCTTGCGCAGGTACTGGGTGGCGATTTCGCCGGTGCCGCTGTCCTGCTGGTCGGCCCAGGCGCCACGTACGTAGGACACCAGGTTGCGGTCGCGGCCACTGCGCTCGGCTTCACGCGCGGCGGCGTTGAAGTCGACGATGGCCGGCGGCGTCAGCAGCGCGGACATGGCATCGAGCAGGGTCGACTTGCCCGAGCCGGAACGGCCGACGAACAGGAAGCCGCGCTCGGCGATCGGCACTTCGGTCAGGCCGTTGAAGGTGCCCCAGTTGTGCACCTGCAGGCGGCGCATGCGGAACTGCTGCAGGCGCGGGTCCGGCAGGCCTTCGTTGAACAGGGCGGGAGTGTGCTTGGAGATAGCCATGCGATGGTCGGGTCTCTCAGGCCTCGGCGGCCGGGGTTTCGCGCAGCTGGCGGTAGACCGCCGAAAGCTGGGACACGTCTTCGGCGGAGAACAGCAGCTTCAGCGCCGGCGAGACTTCGTGGCGGTCTTCCTGGCCGCTGAGGCGGGTCAGGATGTGGTTGTCCTTCATCTTCTGCACCGCCGAAGCAACGCGGCGATTGAAGCCGGCGCGGTCGGTGGACAGGTTCTTCTCGTAGATGGCCAGCGCTTCGGCCATCTCGGCGTCGGCGACCACCGCGCGGTTGCCGCGCGCATCGGCCTCGGCCAGCTGCTGGCGCAGGTACAGCAGCAGCACCGAATCGATGAAGGTCAGCGGCGAGGTGCGCAGCAGTACCGGCGCATCAACGTCTTCGGTGTCGGCCTGGCGGGTGAACGCCACGCCGCTGTCACGGTCGAGCACCAGTTCCAGGAACAGGTCCGCCAGCGACGAGCGGATGGCCGCCTCGCTGCGGATCAGCGCCGGCCACAGCTTGGCGTGGCGCAGCTGGTCGATGCTGGGGCCGATCAGCAGCTGGCACAGCGCGCGGCGCGCATCCAGCGGCAGGCGCCCGGTATCGCCGAGGTAGTACACGTCGTTGCCACGGCGGGGCTGCGCCACGGCCGCCACCGGCTCGGCTTCGTAGGCGTCTTCCGCCACGTCGGCCTGCGCTGCGTCGATGGGATCTTCATGCCAGCTCATGGCGTCTCTCCTGGGTAAACCAAACCAGCGGGATGCGGGCGCGACGGATCTGGCCGTCGCCACCACGCCATTCGGCAAGCTCCTGCTCGCCGGCGACCACGTTGCCGAAGCGCGTGCCCAGCGACAGATAGCCGATGACGCTGCCAAGACCCTGCGGCGCCTCGCGCTGCGACAGCGCCTGGGCGATGCTGAGCCGCGGCTGTGCATCGAGCAGGTCGTGCAGGTCGCGGCGCAGGGTGCGGAAGTCGATTTCGGACGAAGCGACCAGATCGCCGACGCTTTCCAGGCTGATCGCGGCCGCGTCGTTGTACTCGACGTTGCCATCGACCTGGGCGCTGCGTGGATCGTGCAGCCTCCACTGCGACCACGAGCGCAGGCGGCTGGTGGTCAGCTGCAGGTCACGGCCGATGCCGCGTTGTGCGGGGAACTCGTCGCGCAGTGCCAGCGCTTCGGACTGCGCCTGCTTCAGCAACTGGTTGAGGCGGCGCTGTTCCAGGTAGCCACGGCTCTGCACGAAGCCGCGCAGGCTGCGCGCGAAGTTCTGCAGCACATCGTGCACCTGGCCACCGCGCTCGAGCATGGTGCTGGTGAAGCCGCGCAGGAAGTTGCGCTCGTTGCGGTCCAGGCGGCGCGCAAAGCCACGCGCCAGCACCGCTTCCAGCGCAGCATCAAGCTGTGCGCTCTGTTCGGCGTCGTTGAGCAGTCGCCAGAACGCCTGGAAGCTGCGGCCGGCATCGCTCTCGCCGATCACATCCACGCCTTCGAACAGCTGCGACAGCACGTCGCCGCGCTCACCCTCATCGTCGATGATGCGTTCGCGGAAATCGCGGTTGAGCTGCTCGAAGTCGTCGCGCACGCGGCGGAAGTCCTCGGTCAGCTCGTCGGCCAGGCCGATGATCTGGCGCGCACGCTCCAGCGCGCGCTTGCCATCCAGCGCGATCACGCGGCCAGCGCCGACGCGGGCGATCTCGGCGTCGATGCGGTCACGCTCGTCGCGCAGCGCCGACAGGCGCGCATCCGGATCGGACTCGGTCTGCGCGGCCAGCTGCGAGAGCTGTTCGATGACCAGCGCCAGGCGGCTTTCGGTGGCGGCCACGCGGGCCTGCTCGAGGCCGTCGGCGAAGCGGATGGCCTGCAGCGCCGCGGTCGACAGTTCGTACTGCTCCTGGTCGGCACCTTCGGGCAGGCGGCGCTCCAACCAGCCCTGGGCCAGCCAGTGCGCGATGTAGGCCTGCGCGGTACGCGGCAGGTCGCGCGACAGTTCGTCGCCGTTGAGCTGGTCCAGCGCACGTTGCAGGCGCTCGTTGAGCACCGACGACGACAGCGTGCGCTCGCCGTCCATCAGCAGCCCCTGCAGCAGGCCGATGATTTCCGGAGCGTGGTCGGCGGCGAGCAGCTTCCACTGGGGCTGTTCGCGCAGATGGCGGTAACGGGAGATGCGTTCGCGATGCTTCATGCAGCGAAAGAGGTCTGTTGGGCTGACAGGGACGAGCCGCCACGCACGGCTGCCGCGCGGGCAGCCGTGGGCATGCCGGCCCGCAGCGGCCGGCGGGGTGCGGGCAAGCGGCTCAGCGCTTGCCGCCCACTTCGATGAAGCGCAGGAACTCGGCGCGGGTCCGCGCGTCGTCGCGGAAGCTGCCCAGCATCTTCGAGGTGACCATGCTGACGCCGCGCTTGTGGATGCCGCGGGTGGTCATGCATTCGTGGGCGCCTTCGACGACCACGCCGACGCCGATCGGCTGCAGCACATCCTGGATGCACTGGGCGATCTGCGCGGTCATCTTCTCCTGCACCTGGAAACGGCGGGCGTAGGCTTCGACGACGCGGGCCAGCTTGCTGATGCCCACCACCTTGCCGGCCGGCAGGTAGCCGACGTGCACGCGGCCGATGATCGGCGCCATGTGGTGCTCGCAGTGGCTTTCGTACTCGATGTCGCGCAGGACGATCAGTTCGTCGTAGCCGGCCACTTCCTCGAAGGTCCGCTCCATGTAGGCGCGCGGGTCGTCGCGGTAACCGCTGAACCAGTCGCCATAGGCTTCGGCGACACGGCGGGGGGTATCCAGCAGGCCTTCACGGGACGGGTCCTCACCGGCCCAGCGCAGCAGGGTGCGCACGGCATCCTCGGCCTGGTCCTGGGTCACGTCGCCCTGCGGGGCGGCCTTTTCGTTGTTCTTGCTCATTGCGTACAGCGTCCCGAACGGGGGGCGAGCATCGTACCCGACCGGGGGGTGGGTCATCCTGTTGGGACGGTTC